>CAZSUQ010001028.1:0-2100 GCA_964609935.1 uncultured Thermodesulfobacteriota bacterium
GGATTGGCGCTACCTGGGAGAACCGGCATCGCCGCCCGCGATTCTTTTCTGGGTTCATGACGAGAAAGGAAAACGGGTGGGGGTGTCTTCCTTGATTTTTCGAGCCTACTGCGTTGACGGGGAACCTTGTTTTTTCGGCGTTCGAGGCGACACATCTTTGGAGAAGGCGTTTCGAGGGCAAGGTCTGGGGAAAGGGTTATTTATATACATGATGAAGCATATTGATGAGCAGGAATATGTGTGTACATTTGGTCTGGCAAACGAAGCATCGGCAAGGGCCTCGGTTGCCGCTGGATGGACAGTGCAGGATTCTTTTCTCCCGTACGTTCTGGTGATCGATCCGGCGGACAAGTTGTTCGATCTGTGTAAAAACCGGTTTGCAGCAGAACGGATCGGAGGGATGTACGGTAGATTCTATAAAAGAAGGACAAGGTTTTTCCGGCACGGAGAATTCCGAACCGTCCCGGCGGAGGAGTTTGACGGGTCTTTCGACGAAACATGGAGACGAATACGAGATCGTAAGGGAATCATGAGAAGAAAGGATGCCCCTACACTGAACTGGAGATATGCACGTCATCCACAAATGAAATTCTTGACGAAAAAAGTGCTGAAGGGGCATGAGGTTGTGGGGTTTGCGATCTATCGAATCGTTCGGGATGTGGATGGACAGGGATGGAATGTCGTTGTCTGTACGATTTATGATTTTTGCTTGACGGAAAGGGAAGATGTTCCCTTGGCCTTGAAGACCTTGATCCGCGATTTGCTCGACGATACGCCCGAGATCACATCGATCCGGATCAACATGAATGAAAAGAATCCGGAAGCGACCGGTGTGCAGAAAGCGGGGTTTCGAAAAAGAGGAAAGGATGGCGTCCTCACCACATATATGAGATCCGGTTCCATCGCTTGTCGGTCCAATCACTGGTTCATGACACTTGGAGACAAGGATATCTAGCTGAAGGCCGTCAACGAGACCCTGCTGTGCCCGGCGGCATGATCGAGACAAAAAGAAGTCATTGAGTGTTGGTCGATGGGGTGTATCACCACCGGCTTCCTTGAGACGATCCGTTTCCTGTGAGGTACTCATGAGAACCCTGGAAGGCAATACGTGGGTAGTATATGCACTCCTTTTTTGCGTAGGCGTGAGTGTGCTGCTTCTTACGCAAGCCATCCGATATAGAAATATGGTTGTTCGAAGGAATGAGGGGTATCAAACGCTGACGAAGTTTCCACGATATCAGAATGCGAATTACGCCTTTCGAATGTTCAAAGAGAACCCGGAACTGTACGGAGTGATCACGGTTTTTATCGGTTCATCGATTGTTGAACGATGGGATTTTCAAAAATATTTTGCAGACAGAGCCTTCATCAATCGTGGGATTGGAAAAGATACGAGTACCGGGATCCGAGAGAGGTTTGTCGAGGATGTGTTCGGACTGGCCCCGAAACAGGTAGTGATATTCCTGTGCTCGAACGACATCAAAGACGGAATCAGTGCAGAAACCACGAAGATGAATTTGGAGGACATGCTCTCGGAAGCAAGGCAAAGGGGGGTCAAACCCCTGGTGTTTTTCTTTCTGTCGGTACTCTACGAAAAGAGTCCCGCATTGAAGCTTACGCATCCTGAAGCGGAGATGAAGAAAACGGAAAAGAAATTGCTGGATGTGTGCAAGAATCAGAATGTGACCTGTGTGGACTTGAGAGAGTCCCTGCAGTCGCAGGGCGATCTTTCGCCGTTATACATGGATGATGGAATTCATTTGAGCGAAAAGGGATATGAATATCTCAGTGCAAAGGTCACCCGGCTTCTCGGGACGCCTGAAAAGAAAACGGACACGGTACGATAAAAGAGCGGATATGAGTCGTGTAGAACAAAAGAAGGAAGGGGTTTCGAAAATACGGCTCATGCAGATCGTCCACAACCTCGATGTGGGAGGCCTGCAGCAAGTCGTTGTGAATCTTTGTCGAACGATCGATCAGGACAGGTTCGATGTAAGCGTTCTTTGCCTGCGTGGGGCGGGTATGTATGTGGAGGATGTTGAGAAATGCGGAATTCCCGTCATTTGCCTGCCTCAGAAACGAACGGGGACGGATTACTTC
>CAZSUQ010001029.1:0-2100 GCA_964609935.1 uncultured Thermodesulfobacteriota bacterium
AATTCAGAAGATATACATCTTTCCTCATATGGGCGACGGAGGTCTTTGTGTGGGAGCCGCCCTGTATGGATCCACGCGCCTGTGGGGATCCTTGCCGAAACTTCATTCTTTGAAAGATGTGTACTGGGGCCCGTCCTTCTCGGACAGGGATGCCCGAAGGGCTCTGTCAGAAAAGGGCTTGTCCTATCGATTTTCTCCTTGTCCCGAGAAGGAAGTGGCCGCTCTGGTCGCGCAAAAAAAAGTCGTCGGTTGGTTGCAGGGACGCTTGGAGTTCGGCCCGAGGGCGTTGGGCAACCGCTCCATTCTCTTCTCGGCAGAGGATAAGGCATTGGCGAACCGGGTGAATCGCATCCTTGGACGCCCCGATATCATGCCCTTTTCCCCGATTACCCTGGATAAATGGGCCGGTATAAGCTACGTAGGAACCACCTGGAAGCAAGATAGTGCCCGATTCATGGCCCTGACACACCGGTGCACAAACCAGGTCAAAGAACAGACCCCCTGCGCCGTACATGCGAACGGAACCGCACGTGCACAGGTCCTTTCCAGGCAAGACAACCCTTTGCTCTATGGGCTCCTGGAGGCTCATTTTGAAGCTTCAGGGAAACACTGCATGATCAATACCAGCTTCAATCGACATGGAGACCCAATCGTTTGTTCCCCAGGGGACGCGGTAAAAACCTTCCTCCAGACGGGACTGGACGCGATGATGATCCATGGTCTGTTGGTACTGAGGAGTTGACCTATGGGCTTGCTGAAAGGCTCTGTCGCCCTGGCCTTCGCGTTGATCCTGCCCGGTTACTTGGCCACGTTTCTTTTTTTCCCGAATGGGGGGCATTGGAGGCGTCTGGTTTTGGGGTCCCTCTTTGGGACTTTTTGCTTTCCCTTTTTCTTTTTTGGTCTCGCGATTCTTTTTCGGACCGTCATATCGGTGAGGTTGGTCATCGGTGTCGCGTTCTTCCTGAATCTCGACCTCGCGATTCTGATTCTTGTAACCCGGAAGTGCTTGCGTAAAGGAACCCGGACTTCCATTCGTCACTCTGGATGAAACGGAAGGCATGACATATGTATTTAGTCTCCCTTCACGAAGACAGCAATGCGAACATCACGATCTTCGAAGGCAACAGGATCCTATTTTCCGTGGCAGAGGAGAGGCTAACACGGGAGCGATTTAAGGGGGGATTCCCCGCCAAGGCGCTGGAGAAAGCATTTCAGGAACTCGAGCTCTCACCCGATCGGATCGATTCCTTGGTCTGCGGCAACAAATTCCATTTTCTTCCACGAATCCTAGGTGCCAAATTTCCCACATTCGAACATCCCTTCCTGGGAACATCCCAGAAGATTTCTCTCCTGTATCAGCACTTCCTCTTTAGAGATCGGCTCCTCAAGTCGACGGTTGAGCGATTCAATGCATCTCTGATCAAGAGGTTTCTGGGCAAGAGACCGGAACAGATCGTGGACCATCACCACGCCCATGCCTATTCGGCTTATTTCACATCCGGTTATGAAAACGCCCTCGCCGTTACGACCGATAACTACGGGGATGGATTCGCTTCCTGTGTGTTCGACTGCTTCGATGGTCGGTGCAGGCTACTCTATGGGTCTTCGGCACTCCACTCTCCCGGACAATTCTACGGTGAAGTTGCACAGATCCTGGGATTTCATCCTCTTCTTGCCGGAAAGATGACCGGGCTTGCCGCCTACGGCGATCCAAATCCGGCTTATGAAATCATGGAGCGCTTGTTTCAGCTGGATGATAGCAAGGAAGACTTTCGACTTCCTCCCCTTCTGTTCAAGTCTTCGAAGCGCGGCCCTTATGCAAGGCTCAAGCATTATCGAAAAGAGGATGTGGCCGCAGCGGCACAAAAACGACTTGAAGACGTCATGATTTCCTATGTTGAACACGCTGTAAGAAAGAGTGGCCGCCGGGATGTCGTTCTGGCGGGTGGGGTGTTTGCGAACGTGAGACTTAATCAAAAGATATACGAACTGGATGGTGTGGACCGTGTATTCGTCCATCCAGCCATGAGCGACCAGGGGATCAGCATGGGAGCGGCCCTCATGTTTCTCTCCGAACGAAACGGCCTTCGCCCCTTTGAA
>CAZSUQ010001030.1:0-2097 GCA_964609935.1 uncultured Thermodesulfobacteriota bacterium
TCGGCTCGGGGGATCGCTTCGTCTCCTCTGGTTCCTCGCGATGTCGTCCGGGGATATCATGATGGGTCTCGATCGAGCTCTTTAGCTGGACTCGAGCTCCTTGATTTTGACCTTCTTCAGATCGATCTCACCGATCCCGAGCTCGTGGGCTTTTGTTATCGCAATGATGTCCGCGGGGTCCAGATCCCACAGGGTTGAGCAGTAGGCGTCGATGGCGACCCGGTCGGTCCCGGCGACGACCTTGAGAGGTTTGTGCAGTTTTCCCGGGCCGAAGGGACCGTTCGTAATGATGAATTCCGTGGCATCCACGATGCACAGGTCGGGATGGATGATCGTGTTCAGGTCGGCAATGCACTGCTCCAGGTGCCGGATGCTGTCGGCATCGGTCTTCCAGTTCTCCCGGTGAAAAGCTGTTCGACTTGGGGGAGTTCAGGCCCATGAGGTTCTTCATCGTACCGGTAAAGCGGTTGCCGGAGTGGTCTTTCGTGATGGGCATGTCGATGAGGACATCGTAGTCATAGAAGGTCTTCATGATGCGGGCCTCTTTCAGCGCTGTGCCCCTGGGTACCGGCACCGGCTTGAAAAGAGATTCATCATTCAGATCGGTGATATCCAATTTGACGCCTTCAGAATCGACAACCTTTTTGATCCCCGTGTCTTCCCAGTTTTTTTCCGGCAGCCAGCTTATGCAGCCTATTTCCGCGGCATCCGCCTCCTTGCACATCTGAATGGCGGCCCGGACGATCTCCGGATTGGTGTACGCCCCGGGGTTGTTCCTCTGTGGATTGGCCAGGATAGCGACCTTTGAATTCCTGGGGACGAATTTTTTCATGCCCCCCAGCAATTCGACCGCCTTCTTGGCATTCGCGGAATAATCCGGCCCTTTGACCACGCCCACATCGATCGCTTCCGAGCTCGATGCAATGCCGGGGATCAGGGTGCCGGCCAGAACAGAGCCTGCTCCGATTGCGGCGCTCGTCTTGATGAAATCGCGGCGATTGATTTCTTTCGACATGAGAACGATCCTTTCGTCAGGTTTCTTTGACCGGTTCCTCACAGCCCGATCTCTTCGGCGACCCCGCGCATCGACTCGAGGGAGATCTCTATGAACTCGGCCAGGGGAATCCCGATCTCCTCGCACTCCATGATGACCTCGCGCCTGGCCCCCCGGGCAAAGGATTTCTCCTTCATCCTCTTGCGCACGCTCTTGGACTTTACGGAGGCGAGCTTCTTGTCCGGAAGGACCAGGGCCGTGGCCACGATGAGCCCCGTGATCGTCTCGGCCGCGGCCAGGGCGTGATCGAAAACACCCTCGCGCTTCAGGCCCAGGCCCTCGGCGTTGTGCTTCATGACGGCCTCGCATATCTCATCGCTCACCCCCGCCTCCCTGAGCATCTCGGCCCCTTTCGCGGCATGGGTGGCCATGTCGGCGTCGATCACCTCCAGGTCTATGTCATGGAGGAGGCCGGCGAGGCCCCAGATCTCCGGGTCCCGGTCGAACCGCCCGGCAAGGCTTCGCATGATCGCCTCAGTGGCGAGGCAGTGCTTTATGAGGTTCGGCGTCTTGAGATGCTCGGTCAAAAGTGTGTATGCCTGGTCTCTGCTGATACAAGACATAATCCATTTCTCCTCGTTTACTGCACGATCTCTACTACTTTCTTCAGGAGGCCGCCCCACAGGAATGAACAGCTTCGCAGCGATCTTCGCTCCTCCTTCGGCCTCAAGGATCACCCCCCTCCCCCCTGCCTGGTTCCAACACGGCGTCCGCGTTGGCCTCGAACCAGGCCAGCAGCCGATCGGCGAGGTGCCGGTAGCCCAAAGCGTTGGGGTGGCCGAACTCGTAGAAGATCAACCGATTCGGATTCTTGTCGACTTCGTCTTGGAAGAGCAGCAGATCGACGTCGCGCTCCTCGGCGACCTCGCGGAGGATCCGTTGGTGGCAGCCCAGGATGTTATCGCCGTGGAAGAAGTGGATGTCGACGAACTCCTCGATCCAGAGGGGCTTGGCGCCGTACTTCGAGCAGATCTCCACCACCTGCTCGAGTTGGTCCGGATATGACTCGAGATCCTCGTCGCCGACGTCGGCCCGCGTCCGGG
>CAZSUQ010001031.1:0-2096 GCA_964609935.1 uncultured Thermodesulfobacteriota bacterium
GGTGTCATCGAACATCATGCAGGCTTCCCGCGGGGCATCGCACCGCTGCATGGTGCGACGGCAGGCACAGTGCCCGATGCCCACGACCCGGGCCTTGTCGATCATCTCGTAAACCTTTTCGTAGGGCAAAACCCCCGGCTCACTCTGGACCTCTTCCTGCACGGGGAGGACCCTGGCAAAAGGCATGGACGGAGAACCGAATCCCTTTCCAAACCGTTTCATGTACGAATTCCAGAGCGGGGCCAGCCGCTCCAGGTTCTCGTTCTTGTGCCCTTTCATGTAGGGGAATTCGAACAGGCCCGGCATGACCGGCTGCAGCGCATACTGCCGTTCTCCGCCCTTCTCCTTTGCGAAGATGAGGCACCTCTCCGCCATGGCGTCCAGGTGACGGGCGGCTTCCGAGGGTTCCACACCCGCTCTTTCCGCGATCATGGCCAGGGGGAAGGTGCGAAACCCGAGTCCCAGGGCGACCCCGGCCTCTTCCTCAGAGAACAGGATCCTCAGGATCTCGTCGATCTCCGGAGCAGGAGGACACCCAGTGGGATCCTTGTCCAGAAGCTCCTGCAGGGCTTTGTAGACGTTCATAGGCTTCCTCACGGGTCAGGCCGTGCGTAGGCGGTTCAGGAAAGAAGGCGGATCCCCGCCCAGGTGCTTGCGATCCCGAAGGCGGTTCCGCTGAGGGTCTCATAGAAGGTGTGTTCCTTCAAAACAAGACGGCTCCAGGCGGCCAGTGCGAGTCCGGCAAGCCCCAGGATCGTGCCCGCGGTCCCAAAGGAAAAGGAAAGCCCCACCGTCAGCCAGCCCAGACCCGCACAGTGAAGGCTGATCTTGTACCAGACAGTGATCAGTGCACAGATCAGGCAACTGACGAATCCCACCAGGAGCAGATCCTTCACCAGACGGCTCACATTCTCGGTCCGGGAAAGGATCACCAGCACAACAACAAAGCACAAGATGACAAAAGGGAAAAGGTAAATTCTCTGCCTGCGGTCCGTGATATGGAAATCCTTCACAACGCCCGTGCGGAGCAGGAAGAGGATGTAGATGAGCGGGAGGCAGCAGAGGATGCTCACACAGAGGATTACGGTGGGCATCAGGTCCATTCGGATCTCTCCCTGATCCTTGATGCCGATGAGCAGGATCACCGGCACACCGATGACAAGGGGATTGAAGAAAACAGAAACCTTGCTTGCAAATCGATGAAGCGCGGTTTGTTCCATACCACCAGCCGTTGGATACGTTTGCGGGAACTTGCAACACGCCGGAGAAGAGGGACGATTCACGATTGAACGTGTGCATCCAGGGCCTGGGTAACGAGCATGTCATCGACTCCCTCCACGACACACGCTCCTCCGATCCGCTCCAGAAGAACGAACCGGTTTCGACCGTGGATGAACTTCTTGTCCCGCTTCATGGCCTCCCATACCCTGGCGAAATCCACGCCGCGGACACGCGTCTCCAGCCCGACCCCATTCAGCAACACCTCGGTTCGCTCGTAATCCCCCTCGCTCAATGACCCGAGGGATACCGAAAGCCGGGCCGCACACAGCATGCCGATCCCCACCGCCTCCCCGTGCAGGTACTTCCTGTAATCCGTTGCCGCCTCCAGCGCGTGCCCAAAGGTGTGCCCAAAGTTCAGGAGCGTGCGAACGCCCTTCTGTTCCTTTTCGTCCTGCGCCACGATATCGGCCTTGATCTCACAGGACCGTTTGACGATGAACCGGAGAGCATCCTCTCCAAGGGAAAGGACGGACGCCTTGTTCGCTTCCATGTAGGAGAAAAAGGATGCATCCCAGATCAGTCCGTACTTGATCACTTCTGCAAGACCCGCGCGAACCTCCCTGCCTGGAAGGGTCTCCAGTGTTTTCGGATCGATGATCACCATGTCGGGTTGATGGTAGGCCCCGATCAGATTCTTTCCCCCGGGATGGTTCACCCCGGTTTTTCCCCCCACACTGCTGTCCACCTGGGCCATCAGCGTCGTGGGGACCTGGACAAAAGGGATGCCCCTCCTGTAAGCAGCCGCCACAAAGCCCCCGAGATCGCCGATCACGCCCCCCCCGAGATTGATCAGGAAGATACGCCTGACCGCACCG
>CAZSUQ010001032.1:0-2090 GCA_964609935.1 uncultured Thermodesulfobacteriota bacterium
TGATGAGTCTCGTTGAGTTTTGCGAGGCTCACCCTCACCAGCACTTCCCCTGTTTCCGTGAACTTGACCGCGTTGTTCACCAGGTTCACGATCACCTGTCTCAATCGTCCCGGATCTCCCTTTACCCGGGTCGGCACGTCACCGTGAACAAGGATGGCCAGTTCGAGCCCCTTTTCCTGGGCCTTCTGTGCCAGCAGATCACCGATTTCTTCCAGGCAGGTACGCAGATCAAAGTCGATGATCTCCAGGTCCAGCTTGCCTGCTTCGATCTTGGAAAAATCGAGGATGTCATTGATGATATCGAGAAGGCTGTCCGCACCGGTCCGAACGGTCTGTGCATACTCCTGCTGTTCCTGGGTCAGTTCCGTATCCAGAAGCAGGCCGGTCATCCCGATGACGGCATTCATGGGCGTACGGATTTCGTGGCTCATGTTTGCCAGAAATGCGCTCTTGGCTCGGTTTGCGGTTTCCGCTTCCTGCTTGGCCTTTCGCAGCTGTTCTTCGGTCCGTTTCCGTTCGGCAATCTCCTGTTCGAGTTCCGATCTCCTGGCTTCCAGTTGTGCCATCAGTTCCGCCCCGTGCGCATTGGCCTTTGCCAGGGCGCTGTTCAACCCCTCGATCTCCCTGTTCTTGATCTCGATCTCGGCCATGAGCTCGGCGGCATGGGCATTGGCCCTGGCCACCTGCTGATTGGTTTCCTCCAGCGCCTGGTTCTTCTCTTCCAGCTCTGCAAGCAACTCTGCAGACTGCGCATTCACCGAGGCAAGGCGCTCGTTCATCCGAACGAGCCTCTCATGCTGCTCTTCGATGGTACCGAGCACCCTGGCGGCGTCCCTGTTCTCCTCCTGCTGGGCCCGCTTTTCCGCCTTCAGAACACGAATGGTCGCTTCGAGTTCGGCAACGTGATCTTCCGTTTCGTGCTCCTTTGCACACGACTCGCTTGGGTTCATCATCCCCTCTCAACGTCTGTACGACAGGTGCCTCTGCACTACGTCCCCCCTCTTCACCGGCCTCAGAACGTCACCACGCTGCCGCCCGGCCCGACCTGCGACACGATCGTTGTGAGGCCCACCAGCTTTGCCTCGGGCAACAGGGTGGTGGAGATCTTCTCCCTGTCAAACGCGCAGTAGTATTCACTGCAGGGGGCGCAAACCATCAGCTCACCTCCGAGCAGTAGAAACTGTTCCAGGTATTGGGCCAGGGGCTCGAAGCCTTCCACCTTTAAGTCCTTCATGGTGCCCTGCATGGCCCAAATCGTGCCGTCCATGGTCAGGTAGAGGGATGCGGACTTGCCCATGGCCAGTGCGGTACAAGCCCAGGCAAAAGCCAGTGTGGCTCGCGTTCCACGATCCTGCTTGCCCGTTGTCAAGACCACAACCACGTTCTCATCGTTTGCCATCGTACGACTCCTTCCAGGCACGAACGTACCGTTAAATAAACAAGACGACCCGGCTCTTTTCCGCCCACGACAGGAAGGTGGCCACCCCGCACCAGTCGGAATCCTCCCCATCCACCAGTTCTTCATTGCCCCACCCGAACAGGGAGAGGGACGTGTCACAGAGATGATATTTTACACCCAGATCCTGGGCGTCCTTCATGAGAACATCGATGTTCTCCACGCCCTTCTCCTTCATCAGCTTTCCCAGCATGACCTTGCCCATGCCGCCGAAATGCATCTTGGACAAGGGGGCCTTGGACACCTCGCCCGGAAGCATGCGGGAAAGCATCCTCTGCATCCAGGATTTGTTGTCAGCCTTATAGCCTCCCGGCTTCCGCATGGCAGTGGCACCCCAGAACGTGAAAAACATGTGGACCTCATAGTCCGAGGCAAGCAGGCCGTTGGCAATGGTGAAGCCTGCAAAAAGACGGTCCCACTCTCCGCTGAAACAGACAAGCGTGGCCATCTTCTCCTTGCCTGGGGCGTCGAGATCCTTGCGAAGGTCGCTCACCTGCTCTTCCAGCTGTTTTATGCGTGCTTCCAGATCAACGGACGGGGAAGGCATTTCCAAGTGCTGTGGCTGCATGGCGTCTCCCTGACTTCCTTATGCAAGATGAATGGTAGCGGTCACGATGTCCCCGTCCCGGGCCAG
>CAZSUQ010001033.1:0-2086 GCA_964609935.1 uncultured Thermodesulfobacteriota bacterium
TCTGGGTGTTCGACGTTTATGGGAAACTCAAGCTGAAGCCGAGCTTCCTTGACGGAGGAGAGGTTTTCCTGGAAGGAGAGCTGGCAAGGATCGTGGGCGAAACGAATCTCACCGTTTCCCGTATCCTCCAACAACCCGGGGATCCTTTTCCTGTAAGTGACATATCACAGCTCGGATGGGTTGTTCGGGGAGGCGTCCGGCATTCCTGGGTGGAGGCCAAGCTGGAAACCGGATACGCGTCGGGCGACTCCAACCCCTTTGACGATCAGGTGAAAAACTTCAAGTTTCACCCGGATTACAATGTGGGCATGATCCTTTTCGACGATCTACTGGGTCATGTTTCGTCAGCCTCTGCATTCAACGCCACGCTGGTTTTCGATGAGGGAGGCCCTGTGCGGACCCTGGGTGCGGACCTCCTGCCGAGCAACGGGTCGGTGACCAATGCGGTGTACATCAACCCCACGATCAAGATCCAGCCAACGGATTGTCTGGAGACGGTCGTGGGTGTGCTCTGGGCCCGCACTGCAACGGACTTTGTCGATCCCGCCATAGACTTCCTTTTTGGCGGCGCCTGGGGTCAATTCAATCCACTGGGAGGCCCCTCAGGGAATTACGAGCTCGGGTGGGAGATCGACTTGGGTGTGAAATACACCTGGGACCGCCCCTACTGGGACCTGGTTCTCGGCGCCCAATACGCGCATTTCTTCCCTGGAGACGTGTTCCAGGACGCAAACGGGAACCGCATGGACGATATCGACAAGGTGCAGGTCCGCTTCACGTTGGTTTGGTAGGAAGAGTCGTACCGCCTCACTGTCAGGCAGACGAGATAGAAAAAGGCAGAGTCCCATGTGGGCTCTGCCTTTTTCGTTATTGCACGTTTTCCGATCTTCTCTCTTGCAGCGGTCTCTACTCGGCCCAGAAGTCGCACGGGTTGATGGGATTCCCTTCCGAATCCTTCCGGTCCTCCAGACACGTGGCATTGTCTTCTTCCAGATCCCCCAGCAGTTCGCCGGCCCGGGTCTGGAAGTACCTTCCGATCAGGTTGATCATGTACTGGTCCAGGTTGAAGGGCTTGGTGGGTGCACTCAGGAAGATCCCGTGGCGATCCTCCACCTTCAGGGCGTTGTCGTAGACCATGATGTTCGGCAGGCGGAACCCTGAAGACTCCCCTTCGCCCTTGTTTCTCTTGGCCAGTCCGGGCGTGGGAAGGGTCTTGCGGAAGTGCCTGGTCAGGTAGGACTCCCCCACACCTGCATCCCGGTACCGGTCCTCATCCATGAGGTGGGGTGCATTCAGCTTATGCTCCTCGCAGCGGCCCCCCGGGTAGCTGGAGTTCTCATCGCGATCACAGTCATCGTCATAGTCCGGCTCCCCATGATCGTTCGCACCAAGATTGTCCGCGTCGAAATATCCCCCCTTTTCAGCCCCAAAGCGCTGGATCCTCGGAATCGCCTCGGCCACCCAGTGCTTGAGGAACATCTCGTTCTCCGTGTCCCCGTCATAAACAGGAACCGGATTCACAAAGTCCAGCATCCGTGCCGCCCTGGCAAGGGTCAGGCCCGTACCCACGGGGACCTTCATGTCACCCAGCGTATGGTTGATCAACACACTCTTGGGTTTCATGCCGGTCAAGGGTTCCCAGAAGTAATGGGGCGCATAGTTGACCGGGTCCGCAGGATCCAGGATCATCTGTGACAACCCCATCATCCTGCGCAGATCCGGGGAATTCCTCTTGTAACCGTATCCCTTCCCGATGCTCACGGTTTCCGTCTGCCAGACAACCGCACCGGTGACTCCGTCCACCACATCCAGGAGCAGCCTGTCCCCCTTGTCTGCAGGCACGTTGACGCGGAAGCCGAGCATGTTCCGTCCCTCTTCATCCAACCCGAAGGAGGCGACCCTTGCCCTTGCGGTTTCACCATTGGACAGGTTCCGGACCACCATGCGATCGTTCTCCTTCAGGGTCGGCATGGGCGTAAGGGGCCATATCTTCTCGAGGTTGCCGTCCAGTGCGTCAAAGGAAAGAATCCAGTCATCCTCTTCCACACCCTCGAATTCGTCTTCATCACAGACCTTGTAGTAGGTC
>CAZSUQ010001034.1:0-2083 GCA_964609935.1 uncultured Thermodesulfobacteriota bacterium
CCACCTGCTACACCCTTTTCAGCCATCTACATAGCGAGAAATGTACCCGGAACCCGTCTCCCATGTTCCTTTCTCTCCTGCATCAGGTATCGAAATGTCGCTCCCTTCCGGCTGGCACGATAATTGTTTGTATCAATCTTCACCGGACCTTCACCACCCGGGAAAAAGCCGATCAAGATCTAATCCTGAGCAAAGAAGGGGGTCGTCTCCATCAACCTGGACTTCATCCGAATGAAAGCACTCCCCACCCTTATCCTGTCCCAACGGGCAACCATCCTCGCCGGGATCCTCATGGCAACCCTGTTCTTCGGTCTCTTTGCCTTCCGGGTGGAGATCAACGAGATCCCCGAGGAGCTCATCTTTCGAGGCGACCCGGGATACCCCATCCTCAAGGACTTCTATGACGAGTTCGGGCACGACGAAATCCTGATGGCTGCCTACTCTGCGGACAACGTGATGGAAAAGGGGCATCTCGATTTCATCCGTGGTCTCACGGATGAAATCGGGAACCTGGAGGCTGTGGAAAGGGTTCTCTCCCTGGGAAACGCAGAGGATCTGGTTGTCCGGGACGGGTCCATTGAAATCGCTCCTCTTGTCTCCCGCCTTCCCGAGTCCCTTCTGGACCGTGATGCACTGCTCAAGAGGATCCAGGAAAATCCGAACTATCGTGACCTGCTTCTGTCCGGGGATGGAAGGTCCGCACTCCTCGACATAACGCTGAAAAGTGATCTGAGCAACCATGAGCGGGAAAGGGTCCTGGAAGAGATTGCACGGATCCTGGCTGCAGGGAAAGATACGGGCCGGACCCGTCTCGGGGGGGCTCCGCTGGGGAGGGCGGAGATGTTCCGCTGTGTGAGAAGGGACGCAAGGACGCTCTTTCCCCTTGCCGCCCTTCTCCTCATGGGCTGCATGGCCTTCATCTTCAGGCGGTTTCTGTGGACCCTGCTCACGTTCCTGGTCATCGGCCTCAGCGTCCTCTGGACCCTGGGTATGATGGTTGCGACGGGGTACGAGCTGAACTTCCTTTCCGTTCTCATCCCCACCATCCTCTTCATCATCGGCACATCGGACTGTGTCCACATCCTCTGCGAGTACCAGGACAACCTGAACACACACCCTTCCAAGAGAGAAAGCCTCAAAAAGACTCTCAAAATCATGATTGTACCCTGCCTTCTCACCACACTGACCACGGCAACAGGTTTTTTGTCGTTGCATGCCAGCCGGATCGAGCCCATCCGGAACTTCGGCCTGTTCAGCGCCTGCGGGATCTTTTTTTCCTACATCCTCTGCATATCCCTTCTTCCCGCTGCACTCACCTTCCTCGAGCGAAAGAATCACAAGGGCCGTTCAAGCCCTTCTCCCGGCACGTTGTCTGCCATCCTGGACAAGACAAACGCTATGATCGTCACACACAGGTTTCCGCTCCTGATCCTCTCCCTGCTCCTGCTCGCCACGGGGGCCCTGGGGACGAGAAAGCTTCACGTTGAGACCGACCTGGCAAACTTCTTCGGGAAAAACGTTGAAGGTATCAAGGAAACGCTCTTTATCGAAGATCAGTTCGGAGGCCTTCTGCCGCTTTACGTGGTTGTGGACAGCGGCCGGCAGGACGGGCTCAAGGACCCCGCTTTACTGGCCGCCATGGATCGGATGAGTGAATACCTCAGGCGCCAGGACGGCGTGACCAAGGTCCTCTCCATCAGCGACCTTGTGAAATACGCAAACTACCGGCTTCATGAAAGCAATCCGGGTTTCAATCGCATCCCGGAAAGCCGCCGGGAGATTGCGGAACTCCTCCTCATGGCGGAACTTTCGGATGAGGGGGATATGCTCCGGAGGTTTTACGATGATGGGTGCTCTGTCGCAACCATTGGAATCCGGTACAAACACCACGATTTCTTTCGCATCGAGCGGATGAAACGGGTGATCTCGTCCTATCTGGACGAGCCCGCTCACGGGCTTTCATCCGTGGAAACGCATGTGACCGGCACGGCCTTCCTTTGTGCAAACATGATGATGCCCATCCTCAGGGGCCTGAAGCAGAGCCTGTTCCTTGCCCTTGCGGCGATCTTTCTCCTCATGGTCG
>CAZSUQ010001035.1:0-2073 GCA_964609935.1 uncultured Thermodesulfobacteriota bacterium
GTGAAGGGAGAGGAGGCACTCCCCGTACTTGAGCGCCATCCCGAAAACAGCCGTGACCCACATCCAGAAAACCGCGCCCGGGCCTCCGAGGGCGATGGCCGTGCCCACGCCGGCGATGTTGCCGGTACCGATGGTGGCGGAAAGCGCGGCACTGAGCGCCTGGAAGTGTGTAATCTCGCCCTGGTCGTCGGGGTTGTCGTATCGGCCGGAGATGAGCTTCCATGCGTAACCGAATTTCCTGAGTTGGATGACCTTCACCATAAGGGTGATCAGGATGCCGGTGCCGAACAGCAGGAAAATGGTTACTGGACCCCAGAGCGCTGCATCGATTCTGTCAAGGAGTTCAAGCATGCTCGCATTTTCCTTTTGAGGCGTTCAAGCGTGGAGCAACAGCGCTGCCCGGCGGCTCGAGCGCGGGTGGCTTAGGGCTTCGTATCACTCGAACCGGGTTTTTGCAAACAGGATGAAGGCGTCGCATGAACCCGGAAGGTGTCTTGATCAAACGTACCGGAACGAGTAGGATCACCTTTGCCTCGGCTCCGGAGCAAAGACGGAGAAGGGAACAGGGATCTTTCTGTTCAAGGCCTTTTCGATAGGGGGAGCTCGGCATCCGCGGTGGAAGGATTCATGCAATCCTTGTGGCAGGGTACAGGGGCAATGATTATCATTCATGGAGGATCGATTCATGCATTGCCGGATTTTCAGTAGATCGGCCTTAGGGACGACGGTGGTTGTACTGGCGGCCTTTGCTGTTTGGATCCAGGGTTGTATATACATATCCGGAAAAGGGCTGTTGGGAATGGACCCCGGGCCCTTGAAGGAGAGCCGGATATCAGGCACCGGAAAGGACAAGATCCTGGTGATAGAGATCTCGGGCCTGATCACGGAACAGGAAAAGGGAGGGCTGTTCCGGCTGCAAAAGGAGCCGAGCATGGTCAGCTCGGTGAAGGAGCAGCTGGACAGAGCAAGCGATGACAGGCAGATCAAGGGGCTGCTCCTCCTTGTGGACAGCCCGGGCGGAACCGTCACGGCCAGCGATATCATTTACCATGAACTCAAGGGATTCAAATCAACGAATCCGGTCAAGGTGGTCGCTTTCTTCATGGGTACGGCAGCGTCCGGTGGCTATTATGTGGCGCAGGTGGCGGACAGGATCGTGGCGAGCCCCACCACGATCACGGGAAGCATCGGTGTGATCATGATGAACCTCAACCTCAGCGGCTTGATGGAAAAGATCGGTGTGAGCGATGCGAGCGTGAAGTCGGGCCGTTTCAAGGATGTGGGATCACCCTTCAAGAAGCCTGAAAAACAGGGGGAGGCGATCCTTCAGGGCGTGGTGCAGGGATTCCATGACCGGTTCTGCAAGATCGTGGAGGAAAACAGGCCGGACATACGGTTTACGGAACGTCCGGAGCTGGCGGACGGAAGGATCTTCAATGCACCCCAGGCGCTTCAAGAGGGATTGGTGGATGAAATCGGCTACTTTTCCGAGGCCCTGGAGTGGGTGAAGAAATCAGCTGGCCTGACTGAAGCCCAGGTGATTCGGTACACGAGGGCAGGTCAGAACCTTTCCAACATCTACTCTCTGGCAACCAATGCCTCCGGAGGATTCCAGGGAGACATCAACCTTGTGAAGTTGGACCTGGAGAGTCTCCTGTCCGCATGCGGTCCCACCTTCATGTACCTCTGGATGCCCGGGTTGTAAGGTTCTTTCGGATCCCGCAGGGAATAGGCGAAACACAAAGTGAACGAAAAGAGCCGGATCCAGGTGGAGTGCTACAGCGGATACAGGGCCGAAGAGCGTCCCCTTGCTTTTCATGTGGAGGGAGAACGGCGGGTCGTTGATCGGGTGATCGATGCGTGGGCCGGAGAGGATCACAATTATTTCAAGCTGCTTGCAGACGACCGGAAGGTTTACCTGATTCGTTATGACCGAGCGGAAGACTTCTGGAGCCTCGAAAAGGTCATGGAACCCATGGGGATGCATTGACCGGACGGAGATCTGGCGTGCTGATTCTTCCGGGTGAGGAAACCCAGGAGGGACAAGAGATAGGTAGCCTATGACGAGCAATC
>CAZSUQ010001036.1:0-2070 GCA_964609935.1 uncultured Thermodesulfobacteriota bacterium
GCGGATCATGCCTCAAGAGATGTCTGCGTGAGTGCACGCATTTTGGTTACGCTCTTATCGAAAAAGCCTATCGCAGGCACCATGGTCAAGATCAACGGTATTGCGCTGAAGACGGACGATCACGGTGAAGTCTCCGCGGAGTATCGGCGATCCCTTCTCATCAAGGTCAAGGGATTTTCCCCGGCACGGCTCTTTCCAAAGCTCAAAGGTGCCGAGCGAGACAAACCGATACGGATGCACCTTTGGCCGTCAGGCACCCTGCGAGGAATCCTCCTCGATGCAGATCAGGTTCCAGTCAAGGGGGTGTCTGTTCGGGCATTGGTTACAGGTCGATTTGCATTACCACGTCGTAACTATTTTTCCAGTCCGAACATAATGCACGGCAAATTTCCTTACACCTGCAAGACTGATCAGGAGGGTCGATTCAGTATTGAGGGCCTGCCGTTAAAGACCCCGTTCAAGATCTATGCACGCGTACTACCAACGTTTGGACACTGGTTTGCAGAATCCCTGGTTCTCGCCACGCATGAAATCCGCGAGATCGTGTTCATCCTTCCCCGATGGAGCGAGATCGAAGGAACCGTGGTTGATCAGTATGGCCAACCGGTGAGCGCTGCAGTGTGGCTGAGCGGACCTAGGCGATCGAGACTGAACACCGACGAGTCCGGCCGTTTTCACTTTCGCGGGCTCGCCTCCGGGGCCTACAGGCTCGAAGTGGATCCTTTCACAGGAGAGGAACACACGCACGGCGACTGTGCCCAGACCCTGGTGGACGTCCGGATCACCGGAGAAAAGAGAAAGGTGAAGAAGGCTATCACAGTTTACCGGGGAATCTACATCACCGGCTTTGTCGTCGGGCCGGGGGGAGAACCCGTCCCGGATATCGAGATCTCCTCGAGCCCCGCGATCGAAGGATATGAAGGAAACCTGGGCGTGGATACCGCGAGCCGAAGGGACGGCTCGTTCCGGCTGGGGCCCTTGAGCCCGGGCTCCCATTTCATCTGGGCTTCAGGTAAAGGAAAATACGCCGACCTCGATCCCATCCGAGTGACGCCCGGTTCAGAAGCGGTCTATCTGCGTCTCCGGGTCGTAGGTATTCTCAAAGGGACAATCGCGTGTGCGCAGACTGCCAGGCCGGTCAATTGCCAGGTCAGAGCCATGAGAAGGGGTGCAGAGACTTTCGAGGTCTCGTACAGCGATCCGTCAAGCGGTGTTTTCGTGTTCGAGGGGCTTCCACCAGGCACCTACGATCTGAATCTTGAAGATCGAGAGTGGGCCGGTGAACTGCGGAGTGTTCGATTGGGCGACGGCGGACTAAAAACAAAGCTTGTCATTCACGCGTATGTGGGTGCCGATGTGACAGTGATTGTCAAGGGCTGGAAGAAACCGTCTCCGCAATCCAAGTCGAACCTGAAATTATCGGTGGTTCACCGAGGAAAAATATTTCATTCAGAGTTGATTGAGTCGCCTGAGACGGAAATAAGAGTTCCGGCGGGTGGAAGCGTTGTCGTGCTTGAAAACACCCGCACGAAGAAGAAGTGGGAGCGCCCCGTCTCCGTGGAATCAGGCAAGAACATCAGGGTGGTTTTTGTACCTTGATAGGTGCTTATTCGCTTGATCCGCCCCCCAGTTTCACCGTCAACGTGATCTCCTTGATCAGGTCGTGGTCGGGCGCCTTGTAGTCGGGATCGTAGAGCGGATGGTTTTTCGGAACCTGGAGCTGCCGCCGGTCGATGCGGTAAGAGGCCTTCAAGGTAAGGGGCGTATCCGGATTCAGGCGGCCTGCACCCTTCCACTTGAACGTACCGAGAATCGGTATCTGGGTCGGCGCTACGACGGTCAGGACCGTGGAAACTTCACAGCTGTACTCGAAGGTTGTCACGCCTGCTTTGGCTTTCTTGTCAAGACCTTCGAGCTCGACCTGGATTCCCGTGGATTGAAAAGTGGTGGATGCATTCCAGCTTTTCGAGGTGAAGTGGTAGGTCACGATGGGAATCCGGCTCGAAATCTGGTAGCGAGCCAATGCCGTTAAGCCCCCTGCCGTCCTCTCGGCCCCCACCGTGGTCGCGG
>CAZSUQ010001037.1:0-2070 GCA_964609935.1 uncultured Thermodesulfobacteriota bacterium
CAACAAAAGAACCTGCCTTAAAGCCCGGGAAACTTCCTCATGGTGTCTCCTCAGTGCGACGAAGAGATCCAGGAGGTTGTACGCAAGGCGGGTCAAAGGAATGTGCCCATTTACACCTTCTATACCCCATGTGTTAACGGAGACATGCCGTCCGGGGACGGGATTCTGCTCAACTTCAAGAGAATGAACGAAATAGAAAAGATCGATGTGCAAAACCTCATGGCTCATGTCCAGAGGGGAGTGACCTTTGAGCAGCTGCAGAAAGCGCTCGTAGAAAAAGGGCTGACAATGATGCTTCCTGCCGCGGCGGAAGGATCCTCGGTGGCATGCAACTATGTCAACAGGCGGGTCATGCTGGGATCCGGGCGCTACCCGGAAGCACAGCTCGCCAACATGAGGATCGTCCTTGCCGATGGCGATATCCATAAGACAGGGTCCCACGCCCTTTCGGAAGAAACCGCAGATTGCAAAGAAGACGGGGGCGCCAATCTTTCCCGGTGGTACCTAGGCTCCGAAGACATCTTCGGCATCATGACCCGTGCAAGCGTCTATGCATATCCGGTGTGGGAGAGCAGGAGATCCATGTGCCTGGGATTCGAGGATTTTGAGTCGGCTGCAAAAATAATCCGGGAAATACCCCGGCACGAACTGGGCATTGAATGCCTCATGATGAACAGCCCGGAGTTCAAGCGAATTTTCAGGTTCGACACCAACGGAAGCTATCCCTGGGTGGTCGTCGTCGGTTTGCGGGGAAAAGAGAAACTGGTTGCCTACCAGGAGAAAAGAGTCAAGAACCTCGCAGAGAAATACCCATGCCGGTTCATGGAAGTGGATGATGCCGCCGTTACCGGCAAGTTAGACTCGCCATGGTATGCCGACAAAGCACCGCATATCGGATTCTATGCAAAATACCCGGATGCAGGCGGCTTCCACGAGACAGTGGAGAAATATGGTAACAAGGAAGGCCTTGCTACAGATGACATGGGAACAATTCTCGTCTCCTTTTCCCGGGGCGCCTGTGCTTACCAGCATTACAATTTTCACGGCGCCAAGGAGAATATCCCGGAAAAGCTGATATTCGATCTGCTGGACGGGGGGGCCTCCTTCGATCTTCCGCGCGGCAAACGGGCTGAGAGAATATATTCCTCCATGCCGGGCTACCTGAATCTTTTGAAGCGCATAAAGAAAATGACGGATCCCAAGGGAATCCTGAATCCCGGGAGACCGGTAGCTCTTTAGCATAAGGAGAGAAAACGATGAGTATGCAAGAAGAAAAGTTGGTCAGCGTTGTGGAAGGCGAGGAGGAAGAGGACGTCAGCGCTGCGGAAGTAGAGGAGAAAGGAATCAATACGGAGAATGTGGAAGATATCCTCGCAGAGCTCCAGGACGCCCTGGGTGAAGACTGGGCCACCGGCGACGACGTGGTTCTAACAGGCTATGGAAGAGATTTTACACAAGCAGTAGGGAAAAAGCCCAATATCGTCGCCCTCCCGGGCAGCACCGAAGAAGTACAACTTGTCATGAAACTCGCAAAGAAATATGGAATGCCGATTGTACCCTTTTCCACGGGCTTCAATCATGCCGGTCTCACCCTTCCCCGGACCGGAGGAATCCTCCTGGATCTTATACGTATGGATAAGATCTTAAACATCGATGAAGAGAGCATGACCCTGACCATTCAACCCCACGTGCGCAACGCCGTTGCCTATACAGCGGTGAATAAACATTTTGCCACCGACGACCTTCGCCTCCGGCCGGCCCTTTCCGGCAGCATGGGAAGTGCCTCCACCCTGGCCAATCATATCGCCAGAGGCATGGCCGCAATCGGGCACAAGGTGGGGAACACCCCAGAGTTTATTCTGAACATGACCTGGGTACTGCCTGATGGGGAAATACTGAAGTTAGGGCCCTCAGCCATTCCTGAGGTGGAGAACATGCCTGTGCAGTGGGGTCCCGGTCCCGATCTCTCCGGCATGTTCATCAATGCCGACGGGATGTTTGGGGTCTGCACCGAGATGACCATAAAACTTCTGGCCGAATGGCCGGTAGAAAAACAGTATCTTTATGCTG
>CAZSUQ010001038.1:0-2069 GCA_964609935.1 uncultured Thermodesulfobacteriota bacterium
CGGGAAGATTCCCGATGTCTCTGAACGTTCCGGATATGGCTCCTTCCACCGGGAGAAGCTGGGAGTCCCTCTCGAGCTCTTGCCCCGGTTCCGACCCAATCATTTTGTGAGCGAGTCCTACAGATCCTTGTGGACCGCACTCATGCTTTCCAGGGCCGACGGGCTGAAGACCGTGGTTGTCACCTCTCCCGGCCCGGATGATGGGAAGACCGCGACGGTCTGCAACCTGGCGGTGGTCGTCGCCCAGTTCGGCCGGAACGATCTCGTTGTGGATGCCGATCTGCGCAAGCCTCGGCAGCACGAAATCTTCAAGGTGTCCAACAAAAAAGGCCTCGTGAGCTACTTGACCAATCTTTCGGATTTCGGCTCCATCGTCCATCGCAGTAAGATTCCCAATCTCTATGTGATCCCTTCGGGACCGCCTTCCCCCAATCCTGCGGAGCTTCTTTCTTCGAATCGGATGCGGGAGTTCCTGAATCTAGCCACATCACACAAGTTCGATCTCGTCCTTTTTGACTCGCCTCCCGTACTCCCCGTCGCCGACCCCACCCTTCTCGGCTCGATGTGTGACGGGGTCGTGCTTTGCTTGCGGGCGGGCGTGGTCGACCGCAGTGACGCCGTTTCCTGCAGGGATCGCCTTCACCTTGCCGGCGTGAAGATTCTCGGCGCGGTGCTGAATGCCTTTCGAATTCGGCAGCGCTATGGCGGAGGATACAGGCTCTACAAGTACCAAGCCTCTTCCAAGGAGTCGAGTCACACGGCGGCATAACTCCTTGGTTAGGTGGCCCCAGCGCTGAACATCGTGTAGTATATGGGGGTCCCCGCGGTGCGAATCATCGGGGACGGGAAGCATATGCACGCTCTTTATCTATTCTGTACTCTTCTTGTCACCTCTTCCTTACAGGGGGTGGAGCCTTTCTATGAGCGGCTATTGCGGGAAGGCACGGACGCTCATAACCGCGGGGATTACGTCCAGGCCATTCGATATCTCCGGATTGCCAACTTCGGTTTCCTCGAGGAGCCCGCGCTCCTGGCCCAGGGGCTTTCCTACATCGCGCTTTCAGAGGCCAAGAACCAGAACGAAGAAGGTTTCCGTGAGATCTTCTTTCGCATCGTCGAGATCGAACAGAGGTTCCAGGCTTACAGACAGGCCAAAGTCCCCTCCGATATTCGCGATGAGCTCGAGGGTATGGTTGCCGCTCTCATTCCCCGCGAGACTCTGGAAGCCAATCCCACGTTCGCCCATATCATTAGGAGGAAAGAAGAAGCCCGTCTTGCCGGCCTCAGGGGTCGGGACCGGCGGCGCGAGTTGGAGCGGCTCGTCGTACAGTATCCCGACGACGCGCGCTGGCGGTTGATGCTGGCTCAGTTTCATCTCGATGAAAGGGACTGGGATGAGGCGATCGAGAGTGCTTCGGGAGTACTCGCCATGGAGCCCGACAGCTCGGAGGCTCTGTTAATCCGCGGACTGGCGCAGGCCGGTGACGAGAAGTGGGACGATGCCATCGAGGATCTCGTGGCCAGTGGTCAGGCCGGCGATGGGGCCCGGCAGGCCGAGGCCCTCCTCCGGGCCTATGTTGAAAAAGACCTATGGCCGGAAGCTTCGATATTTCTCGCCGTGCTCTCCGAAGAGATTCGCGGCAATAGTCAGGTGAGTCGACTGGCCCGCCAGGTAGAGCAAGGACTGGAGGCAGAAGCCGTCTCGTTCAATGAGAGGTCTTCTCGTTCAACTTCCGAAGCGTCCAGGAAGGATCTCGATCGTGCCCGAGCGCTTCTCGCCCACGGAAAGACTCGCAATGATCTGGAACAGGCTTACAAGATTGCGCTCGAATTATCCAAGGAAGTGCCCCAATCGAGGACGTTTCTTTACCTTGCCGGTGAATGTGCCTACCGACTAGGCCGCTGGAAGGAGGTGATCGAGCATTTTCGCCGCGCCGGCGGACCACCGGCGGCCCAGCCGAACACGTCCTTTTACCTGGCGGTGGCTCTGTTCGAGACGGGAAACATCGAGGAAGCGGCCGCGCTCATGAGGTCTTGCCTGTCCGGCCTGCAGCGTTCTCCCTTCGTCG
>CAZSUQ010001039.1:0-2061 GCA_964609935.1 uncultured Thermodesulfobacteriota bacterium
CGCGTCCTCCAAGTTCGCGCTCGAGGCGCTCACGGATGCGCTGCGCATGGAGCTGCATCGTGCAGGAATCCATGTGATCATCGTGGCGCCCGGTTTTACCGAAACGCCGATCCTCGATAAAGATGACGACGACGTGGACTTGGTAATCCGTCGCCTTCCCGAGGAAGGTCGGCGGCTCTACGAAGAGCCGTTGCGTGCCTTTCAACGGACAAAGCAGCGTTTCCGCAAACAGGCCACCTCAGTGGACAAGGTGGCCGAGGTCATCGAACGGGCGTTGCTGGCGGCACGGCCGCGGCCGCGCTACGCGATTGGGCTAGACACCCGACTCTTGCTGCCCCTGCACCGCCTGCTGCCGACACGCGCGACAGACGCTCTATTGCGTAGGCTCTGCGGGCTTTAACCGAGCGCGTAGCCCCATGATTCATCCGCCTCTCGGAGTACGGGTAGGGCCATGAAGTGATGAAAGAAGAAGGTTCTCCCTCTTTTGACATAAACAAAGGAGAGAAAAATGAGCCAGGATAACTATTCGAGAATGATAGCGCGTATGAACAAGAATTTCGCGAAACATCTGGAGAGCGATACATTAAGAAAATTAATGAAAGAACTTTACACCGAAGAGGAGGCGGCATTGATAGCCGATTTCCCCCTCGGAGCTTATGCAACAAAGCAACTATCCGAAATCCTTGGCCGGGATGAGACAGAACTGAATAGAATGCTGAAAGCAATGTATGAAAATGGATTAATATTCGAGGCTCAGAATGCGAATGGCGAAAATGAATATTCGGTTTTGGCCTTTGAACCAGGTTTAATAGAGATGCAATTTCTTAAGGGCAGGGATGACGAAAAAACCAGAAAGATGGCACGTCTGGTAAGCACTATTTTTGAAGAAGAACAAGCCAAAATTAAGGAAATATTTAAAAATCCTGAAAAGATTACGGAGCTAGATCCTGAAATGATGACGGAGATGCTCAAGGGCCCTCCGGCTCGGGTTGTATCGATAGAAGAAAGTGTATCAACGGAGAAAGAGGTAGCATCATGGGAACAAGTAAGTAGCATTGTTGAAAATGAAAATTCATATGCAGTGGGAGAGTGTGGTTGTAAACATATGGCCAAACTGAATGGAAACCCATGTCAAGCAGATGCTCCCTCAACGTGCTGCATATATTTTGGCAAATTGGCCGACTTTTTTGTCGAAGGGGGTTACGCAACACGTTTAACCAAGGAAGAGGTATTTGCTCTTGTGAAGAAGAGCCAGGAAGCGGGTCTGATACAATGTACAGCGAACAGGAATAAAGACACCGCTTATGTTCTTTGTAATTGCTGTAAATGCTGCTGTGTTTACCTGAATACAAATAGGAAACTTCGTGATTTGGGAATTACGATAGTGGAGGTACGTTTTCAGGCACAAGTGGACAATGAGAACTGCACCGGATGTGGGGAATGCGTTGACCTTTGTCAACTTGAGGCCTTGGAGCTGTCTGATGATATTGTACAATTAAATGAGAAGTACTGTATTGGGTGTGGGAGCTGCGTTTCGACTTGCCCTACGGAATGTATATCCCTGAAACGTGTCTCTGACACTGAACCTCCGGAACTCACGACACCCGTGGTTGGGTCTGGAGTGTAACGGCCCCGGGAGTTACTTGATGCTATTGAACGACGGCCGTTATAACATCGCCATCGGATTTCTGGCCGACCCTTCATCGGCTCTGGGGGACGGGGAAGAGCCTATCTTTTGCATAAAGCAACGAAACTCCTTTTCAATGGAGGCATCAATATGAAACTGGCTCCCCCTGCGATGATTACAGAACAACTCAAGAAAGTCTGGCTTGATACGCTGCTTCCCTCTCTACGAGAGAGGTTCTTCGATGAAAAATTTTTCGAGAGGCTCGGGGGATGGCCTGCCTCCAGGAAGCTTTTCGATTTCGTAAATACCTTTTTCAAAATGGCGAAGCTTCCCTTTATCGGCGAGCGGCTCCCGGAATTCGACCCTAGGAAGAACAATATCTCCTGGATACCCATCAACCAGGACATCCAGGGGGCAGAGGAAATCGCATTGCC
>CAZSUQ010001040.1:0-2059 GCA_964609935.1 uncultured Thermodesulfobacteriota bacterium
GGTACTGCAGGGGCGACCTTGTGGGAGAGTAGGTCGCTGCCAGGAAATAATATTCAAAGAGGGAGAAGACCCATACAGTTATTCGTCTTCTCCCTCTTTTTTTTCTTGAATTTCATCATCGAAACAAAGTCGGGGTCATGAATATCATGAAGTTTACGCTAGCAGATCACATCGAGGGAGTCGTCATTCAGTCGCTCAAGCGATACGAGGATGAACGCGGGTGGTTATCCGAACTTTACCGGACGGACGAGCAGGATCACCAGGTTGCCTTGTGCTACATATCCTGGACAAGGCCCGACCAGGCAAGAGGACCTCATGAGCATTTCCTTCAATCCGATTACTTCGTCTTTACAGGTCCAGGCACCTTCCGCCTCTATTTATGGGATTCAAGGGTGGAGAGCCCCACCTATTTAGCACAAATGCGATTGGACGTTGGAGAGGAGAACCCTACAACGGTACTGGTTCCTCCGCGCGTTGTGCACGCATACAAGTGTACATCGAAGACGATCGGACAGGTCATCAACCTTCCTGACAAACTTTACAAAGGTGTTCTGAAGGCTCGGGAGGTTGACGAGATCAGGCACGAAGAAAAGGAACCATCCCCGTTCATCCTGGATTGAATGATCGTATGTGGATTTCTTGACACATTTCCAGAATAGAAAACTTGCCTTTCCGGTGGCTGACCGTCCTACCCGACTCAAGTCAACCGTCCCTATTTCCTCACTAACAGATATTGCTGTGATCCCACTTTCATCATGGCATGGTTCTTGCTCCATGCAATTCTTGATGTAAGATCCCGCCGTTATTTAGCGTCTTCTTTCCTTTTCCATTCCAAGAAAACGGATGTCCATAAAAGACTGGCCAAAGAGCGAACGCCCAAGAGAGCGCTTGATCCAGTTCGGTCCGGAGAGCCTTTCGGATGCAGAGTTGTTGGCGATTCTCCTCATGACAGGATCCTCCTCGCAAGGGCTCACGGCGATGGATTGTGCCCGATCCCTTTTGGAGCGGTATTCGAGTTATCGTGAGATCGCCCGCATTTCCCATAGGGAACTCACCGGGAATCCAGGCGTCGGGCCCGGAAAGGCGTGCAGGGTTCAAGCGACACTGGAGATCGCAAGGCGAATGGCAAGGCAAAAGGTGGAGAGGGGGAGGGTTTTCCAGGGGAGTCAGGATGTCTTCCATGCCTACTCCCTGGGGCTGCGTGACAAGACCCAGGAGACCTTCATCGTCGTTTTGTTGGACAGCAAGAATCGATGCTTGCGTGAGGAAAAAATCTCTCTTGGATCCTTGAATTATTCTGTTGTGCATCCAAGGGAGGTTTTTCGGCTGGCCGTTCGTGAATCAGCGGCGTCCTTGATTCTCGTGCACAACCATCCGAGCGGGGATCCGGACCCAAGTCAGGAGGACATCCGCCTTACGGAGAGGCTCGTTGAGGCTGGAAAGCTGCTGGGCATCCAGATTCTGGATCACATCATCATTGGGGATGGACGTTACTACAGCTTTTGTGACCAGGGGCGCCATGCAAAAGGGATTTTGTCAAAAAAAAGACTGTGAGGAGGCCCTTAGAACGGGATGTCGTCCCCAGGAGGACTCGAGGGGCCGCCCCGTCCTTGGGGATCATCTTCGATGGGGGGTGCAAACGAACCGGATGCCGGGCTATCCCCCCTTCCCAGCATGACCATGTTGGATGCCACGATCTCGGTTGTGGATCGCTTGTTCCCCTCCCGGTCTTCCCAGTTTCTCGTCTGCAGCCTACCCTCTATGTAAACCTGTTTCCCCTTTGTGAGGTACTGCCCGCAAATATCCGCAAGTTTCCCGAAAACCACCACACGATGCCACTCCGTCCTCTCTTCCCGCTTCCCTTCACGGTTGTTCCAGGCCTCGTTGGTGGCAACTGAAAAGTTGGCAACAGCCGTTCCACTCTGTGCATAGCGAACTTCCGGATCCCGTCCCAAATTTCCGACGAGAATCACCTTGTTTACACTCGCCACGTCATCCCCCTGTTTTTATTTTTCCATTCGCCAGGTTTAAAACCTTCGCCTTTCAGGCGAAAAGCTTT
>CAZSUQ010001041.1:0-2059 GCA_964609935.1 uncultured Thermodesulfobacteriota bacterium
GCTATGGCGCCACCCAGGAATACCCGGTCGAGCAACATCTTCGAGACGTTAAAATAGGATCTATCTACGAAGGCACCAACGGCATCCAGGCCCTGGATCTTGTAGGCAGGAAGCTGGGCATGAAAAAGGGTAAGCTGTTCATGAACTTCCTGGGAATCCTGGGCGAGTTCGAGGCAACACACAAGGATCACCAACTCAAGGACCTTGTGGCCAAGCTATCTGCCGGCAAGAACCAAATGATCGAAGTCTCCATGAAGTTTGGAGAGATGGGCAAGAGCGGCAATTACCTTGGCCCCATCATTTCAGCCACCCCATTCCTCGAACTATTTGGGAATGTACTCATGTCCTACCTGCTCTTGTGGGAAGCTATCGTGGCTCAAGAGAAACTCGACACCATTGGAGACTCTGACCCTGACAGACCTTTCTACAGGGGCAAGATCCAGGCTGCCAAGTTCTTTATCAACAACATCCTTCCACAGAACAGCGGCATCATGGAAAGTATCATGAACGACGACAGGAGTGTGGTAGAGATCGCTGAGGACGAATTCTAGCAGACCCTTGACCGAGGCTGGCGCTGGCCGGCTTTGGTCCCTGGCTCATGAGTTGTTGTATGGCCTTTGGCATGAGGGAATTTTATGCATCCATGCCTAATCGGCCAAACAGGGGGGGTGAGAGGGTCATAGGGATTCGTTTTTGATTCCTTGCCAGGCTCACAATGTGACTCAACAGATCATCGTTGGGGCCCAAGAGGTTTCTAGCGCTGTAACCGTCCCGGGTGACCGTGGTGAACAGAAGCCGGGCTAACGCATGCACATCCCCGCGGCGACCATTGTTGCGCAACCCTAGCCCCGCGAATTGTGTATGTGCTGTTCGGAAATACCTATCCCCACCTTCAACAGCCCCGTGGATTCCAGGGTATCCCCGGATCGGGTTCGATTTTGCCATCCTGCGGACAAGGCCCGGATTTCCTCTCTGATCAAGGATCGATCGGCACCTTAGCGCCGGGTTTTTCCCTTCCAAGAATTGTCTTTACTTTCTTGCTTCGAATACGGTAGTTTTCGAGAATCGAACTATATGCGGCCTGAAGAACCTCGGGCTCGAATAACCGAGCCTCCGGAATACTTGGGCCGGTTCACCTAGAGATTTGAAGCGTGCTCATTCCTTTGAGAGGTGGGGAAGAAGAATAAGAAGGGATTCTACGCCCAAGTCTGGTTGAGACCGGACTCTTTCGAGTAACGGATCAAGGAGAAAATCATGAGTCTAGTCACTGTAGATGCTGACAAGTGCACCTTTTGCGGGAACTGTCTGGAGGAATGCCCTTTCCGTTTACTGGAAATGAAGACAGAAAGCTCTCTTCCCACCCCAAGAGAAATCGAGGTGCGGACGGCCGAAGAACGTTGCATCAATTGCGGCCACTGCATGGCTGTCTGTCCTGTCGGCGCGCTCACGCTTCACGGTTCCTCCCACGGCGTAATCGGAACGCCAGGAGCCCAGGATCCTGAGGAATGCCTCCAGATCCGCCCGGAACTCAATGTGAGTAAAGAACAAATGGCCCAGCTCCTGATGGGCAGGCGTACCCACAGGGCTTACGCCGACAGAGACATACCGCGTGAAACGATAGAAGAAATCATCGATGTGGCCAGATTCGCTCCTTCCGGTCATAACAGCCAGCTCACGCAATGGCTTGTTGTCAGCGACAAGGAGGAGATCAGGCGCGTCGGTCAGGCGGTTATTGACTTTATGAATGCGAACAAGGAATGGAATCCGGACCTCCCCTTTCCGGGGTGGGATTACTACGGGACCGATTCCGATCTTCTTGTGGATCTATGGGAAAAGGGGGAAGACCCCATATTCCGGGGAGCGCCGCACCTCGTTATCCTTTATGGCCCCGGCTTCCTTAAAGAGTATTTCATAGCCCGGGAGCAGGCGGTCATTCGTCAGGTCTACCTTGAGCTTGCAGCGATACCGCATGGCATTGGAACCGTGTGGAACGGTTTTCTCACTGCAGCGACGATGATGCATCCCCCCGCGCAGGAAGTCGTCGGACGCCTGCAGTGAG
>CAZSUQ010001042.1:0-2052 GCA_964609935.1 uncultured Thermodesulfobacteriota bacterium
GATCCACCCAGCCCCACCACAATTCGGCTGCACCCAGCGTCGAGCGCAGCCTTCATGAGCTGGCCGGTTCCGTACGAAGTCCTGTCCATCAGGTTGAGCTTCCCAGGGCGTATATGGCGGATGCCTGACGCCTCGGCAACCTCGATGATGGCCGTCTTCCCCTCGTTTTCATAGATACACATCTTTGCGGATGTGAGTTCGAACTCCGTATTCCGCACACGCCGGGAAAGGATCTCCCCCCCGAGTTCTTCGGCAAACACATCCAACAACCCCTCGCCCCCATCGCTGATCTTCAGGACACAGATCTCCTCTTCCCGGAATCGGCTGCTCAAGCCTCTGGCAAGGCATCGGCTCACCGCATATCCGTTCATGACCCGCTTGTGGGAGTCACTGGCCACGACAATCTTCGACATGTTTCGTCCTAGGGCTTGGGGAGGCATTGCAGGAGTGTGTCATAGACTCGCTGGCAGTATCCGTACTCGTTGTCATGCCAGACATGCATCCTTATCAGGTGATCTCTGGCCGAAAGCCATCGCATGTCTATGACGCCGGAATAGGTGCTCTTCAGGAACTCGGAGCTCACAAAGGGCTGTCCGAAGTATCCATAGGAGAGGTCGAAAAGGCCCTTCAGGCGTCCCTGGACGCATTCGTTGAGATAGGATTCCACGTCCTCCTCCCGAACCTCCGCCTTCACCTGCAACACGGCATAGATCACGGAAACAATGTCCGTGGGGATCCTGTAGGATATGGAGTCCTCCATCAGTTTCCCTTTCAACTCCGGGACCACGGAGACCGCGGATCGTATCACGGCCGTATCCACTGCCTTGATGTTCCGGAATGACTTTCCCAGGGGAAAGATCTTGTGCGTGCCGTCCAGCATCTTCTCATCCGAAAGCACGGGGTGGACGGTGGCCACGAATCCGTTCACGATCTCGTATCGGTCATTGATGGCCTTGGCCAGAGGTGCAAACCCGTTCCCCGTGCAGGTGGATGTGGAAAGAATGTGGTGCCTTTCAGGGTCGTACTGATCTTCATTGACCCCAAAGACCCAAGTGAAGTCGGCATTCTCGATCCCCCGGGTCACCAAAACCTTTCCCACCGGAGGTTTCAGGCAGGAGTGAACCGCTTCGATGTTCTGCAGGGCACCGGAGGCCTCTACGACGACATTGGTCTCATACCTCCCCCAGTCCACCTCATCGATGTTCTTCTCAAGAAAGACGGGGATCCTCTTTCCATTGATGGTCAGACTCGTCCCGTCCACGGACACCTCTCCCGGAAATTTCCCGTAAATCGAGTCGTCCCTCAACAGGTAGGCCATGTTCTTGACGAAATCCTCGTCCGAATAGCTGTGTGCGTTGTAATCTTTGATGGCAACAACGCTCACGTTCTCGTCCCCCTTCTCCGTGATCACACGAAGAAGCCCTTTTCCGATCCGGCCGAAACCGTTGATTCCAACACGTATCATGGATCTCTTCCCCCTCTTTGTTTCCAAGGGTTTTCAGGACACATGTTTCAGGATGCATCCAGCCTGGACTTGAGAATCTGTTTCACTCGATCTATTTCCATCGGCTTCAAGAAACGGGTCAGGTAGAGGCACAGGGGGAAGCACCCGATCAGGAGGAGCTTGATCAGGATGGAGGCCCCCAGGGATTCCACGGATACGGACAACGAACCGAACAGGATTGCCAGGAACACGAGGAGCAGGTGCAGGATTCTCCTGCATTCATAACGTATGGGATAGATTCTTTTCGAGACCATAAACGTGAACACCATCATTCCGGCAAAGGCGGCCATGTTGCTGATGGCTGCACCGTTGATCCCCAGGATGGGAACAAGCAGGTAGTTGAGTCCGGCATTGATCCCCAGAGCCAGAATGGCGGCAAACATATGATACTCGGTTTTTTCCTTCAGGGATATGCCGATCCCCAGGTTTCGATTCAACACAAAGAATATGGCGGAAAACGTAAGGAGAATGACAAACCGGTAGTCTCCCCAGTAACTCTCAGGGGAAATGATCCGAATGACCTCCGGCGTGAGCATGGCGATGGCCAG
>CAZSUQ010001043.1:0-2049 GCA_964609935.1 uncultured Thermodesulfobacteriota bacterium
TTTCCAGGTTCTCCTGGATGAACGTCTCTTCTTTGAACATGGGGATGATGATGGAGAGGTGGCAGGGTGCTTCCATCCTTGTTTCTATGCCTCACGATGGAGAGATTCGAGGTCCACGGGGTTTCAGGTTCCAGGCGTGGCGGATCTCGTTCCCCTCCAACAGGATGAAGGACCCAAGCCCTGGAACCACCTGAAAACATAGGTAAAGATTGAATCTTCGTTGTCCGATAGATACGATAATAGAGGAGGCTCCTTTGACATAACCTACCTATCCAATTAATAATGAATGAGGGGAATTGTCAATTACACCGTTGAAACTGTCGCGCCTGAATCAGGCGTTGCAACGCACGGCGCACCGATAAAACAAGATCACAATCGCAAGCCATACCCGATGATCCCGACCATCTCGAACCTTGAGGATCCCCCAAAAAGAAGATGAAGATCTTAGGCATCTCCTGTTTTTATCATGACAGCGCAGCCTGTCTCCTTGAGGATGGATGGGTCGTGGGAGCGGCTCAGGAAGAGCGCTTCACGCGGAAGAAACACGATCCGAGGTTCCCGAAGAATGCAATCGAATACTGCTTGAAGGAAGCGGGCGTCCAGGTGACGGACCTCGACTATGTGGTCTATTACGACAAGCCCTTCCTGACCTTCGAACGCCTGCTGCTGACCTATCTGACCGTGGCCCCCAGGGGACTCCGGTCCTGGCTGGAGGCCATGCCCCTTTGGTTGGGACAGAAGCTGCACTTCCCCAAGGTCATGCAGAGGGAAACCGGCTACGAAGGCCCTGTTCTGTTCACCGAGCATCATGAAGCGCACGCGGCCTCCGCCTTTTATCCCTCTCCCTTCCAGCGTGCAGCCATTCTGACCTTGGACGGTGTGGGTGAGTGGGCCACCGCCAGCTACGGATCCGGCTCAGGCAACGAGATCAAACTCCTGAAGGAGCTTCACTTCCCGGACTCTTTGGGGCTGCTCTACTCTGCCTTCACCTATTTCACGGGGTTCAAGGTCAACTCGGGTGAGTACAAGCTCATGGGGCTGGCGCCCTACGGGGTACCGCGCTTCAAGGACCGGATCTACTCGGAACTCCTCGACGTCAAAGAGGACGGGTCCACCCGGCTGAACCTTTCCTATTTCGATTTCCTGGGCGGCCTCCGCATGACGAACAAGCGGTTTGCCAAGCTGTTCGACGGGCCGGAACGAAAACCGGAGACCGGGATCACGCAGCGGGAGATGGACATTGCCGCAAGCATCCAGAGCGTGACCGAAGAGATCGTTATGAAGATGGCAACCCACGTGCACAGGGAGACCGGGGAAACCAACCTCTGCCTGGCGGGTGGTGTGGCCCTCAACTGCGTGGCCAACGGCCTTGTCCTTCGAGACGGCCCCTTTGAAAACATCTGGATACAGCCTGCGGCGGGGGATGCGGGGGGCGCGCTGGGTGCTGCGCTGTCGGTCTGGTACCGCTTCCTGGGTAACGAGCGGAAGGACCCCGGCGGACGGGACACGCAACGAGGCTCGTATCTCGGACCTCACTTTCGCAATGATGAGGTCAAGGAATTCCTCACAAGCAGAGGCTATTCCTTCCACGACCTGGACGCGGATCAGAGGGCCAAGGCCATTGCGGAACAGATCGCAAAGGGAAAGATCGTGGGATACATGGCCGGGCGCATGGAGTTCGGTCCTCGAGCCCTGGGGGCTCGAAGCATTCTCGGGGATGCAAGGAGTGAAGACACACAGACGGTGATGAACCTGAAGATCAAGTACCGGGAGTCCTTCCGGCCCTTTGCACCCTCTGTGCTGGAGGAGAAGGCACAAGAATATTTCAAGATCGACAGGCCCAGCCCTTTCATGCTTCTTGTGGCGGATGTCAAGGAAGAGAGACGCTATCCTCAACCCCCGCCTGACGGGCTGTCGATCCTGGAGCGGCTCAAGATACAAAGAAGCGACATCCCGGCCATCACCCATCTCGACTATTCCGCACGCCTCCAGACCGTCAATCAGGAGGACAAACCCGATTACCATGCCGTGATCTCGGAGTTCGAAAAG
>CAZSUQ010001044.1:0-2046 GCA_964609935.1 uncultured Thermodesulfobacteriota bacterium
CAGGAATCTATTCTGGCCGTATGTCTCATCCTTCTCTCGCTTTTTGGGAAGACCCCTCTCCACCATTTGCCAGTACCGTTTTCATGGACTCGCTGAGGAAGCCATCCGCGTGAGCACACCCGACTCATCTATTCCGACCCATTCATCCGGAGGGAACTCGTCTGTCCCGGAGGCCCTGGACAATCCTGTTGCTTCGCGTCTCGAGGTTTGCGACCTTCGGCTCTCCCTGGACAGCAGGTTGATCCTGGACGAAGTGAGCTTTTCCGTGGCATCCGGAGAGATCGTCGGCATCCTTGGGCCCAACGGATCGGGCAAGACCTCGCTCATGCGCTGTATTACCGGGCTGTGGCAGCAGGACCGTGGCACCGTCCGGCTGGATGGCACGCTCCTCGACCGGCGGGGGCGTGTGCGGCGATCGGACATGGGGGTCGTGTTTCAGGATCCGAGCCTGGACATCAAGCTGACCGCCAGGGAAAACCTGATCTACGGGGCCAAACTGTTCGGGATCCGGGCCAAGGAGGCGGCCCGAAGAGCGGACGAACTGCTCGCATTCATGGAACTCACCGACCGCTCTGGCGACAAGGTGGAGACCTTTTCCGGAGGCATGAAGCGCCGCCTCGAACTGGCAAGGGCCCTGATCAACGAGCCCTCGGTTCTGCTTCTGGATGAGCCCACCAATGGACTCGATCCCATTGCCTTCGATCGTACGTGGCAGCGGTTGCTCCTCCTTCGCAAGGAACGTGCCCTCGCATTACTGCTCAGCACGCACCGGGCCGACGAGGCCGTGCTCTGCGATCGTCTCCTGGTTTTCAATCAGGGGCGCGTCGTGACGAACGACACCCCGGAGAACATCCTTGGCCGGTTCGCGGGCGATGTCATCGTCCTTGAAACGAGCCGGGGCGAGGAGCTCCTGAAAGGGGTGCAGGAGCAATTCGGGCTCACCCCGATCATGGAACGCGACGAGGTCATCCTGCGAACGGACCGGGGGCACGAGTTGATCCCGCGACTCGTGGAGGCCTTCCCTCCCGGGGCCTTCAAGTCCATCTCGTTGAGGAAACCGTCCCTGGCGGATGCGTTCCTGCAGCTTACAGGGCACAGCCTGGATGACGACGAAGGTGAGCCATGACCGCCATCGGCTTCAACATCGCTACGACCAAGGTATTGTGGTTCCGGGACCTGAAACGATTCCGGCGGCAGCCCATGCGCATCTTTGCCGCGTTGGGACAGCCTCTGGTCTTCTGGCTCGTGATCGGCTCCGGCCTGGCCTCCACCTTCAAGATCCCCGACCTGGAAGTGGGTTACATGGAGTACTTCTTTCCCGGGGTCATCATGCTTGTGCTCTTGTTTGCCTCGATCTTTGCAAGCGTGAGCGTCATCGACGACCGGCACCAGGGCTTTCTGCAGGCGGTCCTTGCCGGCCCCGGCTCCCGCACCGCCCTTGTGTGGGGCAAGTGTCTCGGCTCTGCCAGTGTTGCACTCATACAGGGCGGGCTCTTCTTCGCCTTGACGCCCCTGGCGGGCTTTCCGTTCAGCGAGATCGACTGGCCGCTGCTCATGGCTGCTTCGGTTCTAGCGAGCCTGGGTCTCACGGCTCTGGGATTCGCGGTCTCCTGGATCCTTGACAACGTGCAGGCCTACCATGCCGTCCAAATGATGCTGCTCATACCCCTCTGGGTCGTATCCGGCGCCATGTTCCCTCCTGTCCACGGGATCTATGCGGTTGTGATGCGTCTCAATCCTGTGGCTTACGGGGTGTCGGCCGTGCGGCACGCCCTGTACGGTGGGTTGGCTCCCGCACAGATGACCATAAGTCAAATGCCCTGGGTCGAGGTCGCCGTGGTGGGCATCTTCGCTGCTGCATGCATTCTCCTGGCAAGCCTGGTCTGCACGCGACGTCGCTGATCCGCTTCCAGGTCCCACCTCTTTTTCATGGAGTGTGCATTTCAATATGATCCGGCGCCTGAATCTAAGAAAACAATTTCGCCCCTCGAGTTCGAATCTTCCATTCTTCCATTGCTCTTGTCGTGAAGTCTTCTGCAATCTGAG
>CAZSUQ010001045.1:0-2041 GCA_964609935.1 uncultured Thermodesulfobacteriota bacterium
CAAGCGACGACCCTTTGCAGACCCTGCAATCACCCTCATCACTTCCCCGTTCCTTCCCGGATGGGACGAACCTCCTGTGTCATGAATCCTGCCCTCGATCTTCCGTTTTTCTGACTCCCTTGCCCGGACCTCACCGGCAGTCAGTCTCTCCAGAACCCTGAGCACATGGTTTCGGTGTGTACCGGACCAATAGATCTTTCCACAGGCTTCACATCCACGGAAGGCATGTTGCGTGGACGAGACAAAGTCAGGGATCTTCCCAGAAACCTCGTTGCGTGACATTACGGTTAACAGGTGGTTGCAAAGGGTGCATCTCGTAAAGAGCCTTTCCCGGGAAACCTTTAAGGAAAAAGCATCGAGGACCTGCCGGATCTGGGCATCCCATTTGTCTTCTTCAATCAGGAGGGCGGGCCCCTCGGTTCCCGATCGGGCCAAGCCCGTATCCCATGTGAGAAGGATCCGGCCGGATTTCTTTTGGCATGCCTGAAGCTCCTGATCCGAACTCTTTCGAAAATACAAGGTGTCAAAACCAAGGATTCGGAGCCAGCGTGCCAGCCTGCCGAGCATGCAGTCCACGAGGAAACCTGGCAGGACCCCCTTCTCCCGGTATCCAGGGGACTCCGAGGCGCGATTGCTTCCGGCCTTCTTTGACAGTCCCGAAAAACCTATGCTAGCTTTCATAGTCATCCATTTTCACCGAAGTGCCCTCATTCTAGGAAAAATGTTCTAAAAATGGAACGTATCCACACAATCATGAGGACTTTCTCATGCAAGACGCCATGGAAGGGATAAGACCTGCAGCCCCCGCAGGAAGGGCGGCCGTTGCCTGGAGCATAATCGTAATCTGCTCTTGCCTCTGTCTCTTCCCGCTACAGGCTATGGCGGACAAGGATGAGGGCGAACCGGACAAGATACCATCCATTGTTTCCATCCTTCCTGAGCAGTGGACGAAAGTGAACAGGGAGGCCCTCGGAATCCACCTGTTCAGCATGGATAAAGGGCTGATCCTGGAGGGGACTCCCATCCCTCTGGACCTTCAGACCGCTGTCCGGCTGGCCCTGAAGGGGAACCTCGACCTTCGCGCCGAAGGGTACACCGTGCGGATCGCAGCCTCGGAGATCAAAAAGGCCGAAGGGGCATTTGACACCTACCTTGTTTCCTCATTTTCCCACAACACCTCCCGAACACCCATCTCCTCCAATATTCAAAGTGAGAATGCCGCCTATTTGAGGGCGATCACGACCTACGCGGATGTGGGATTCCGCAAGATGATCCAGACGGGAAGCGTTCTGGAGTTGAAGCTGGATCTCAACCGGCTCAGCAGCAATTCAACCTGGCTGACCCTCAATCCTTACTACACCTCACACCTGAATTTCTCCATCGCACAGCCCCTGCTGAAAAACGGCGGCCTCGAATTTCAGAAGGCGCCCATCCGCATTGCCCAGAATCTCCACCTGATGAGTGAAGAACGCTGGAAGGCCTTTGTGACGGATACACTCGTGTCCGTTATCCAGGCTTACTGGGACCTTGTGTTTGCCTATCAAAACGTTGAGGTCAGGCAAATCTCCCTGGCCCTGACCAGAGAACTCCTCCGGTCGAGCGAAGTCCAGGTTCGGATCGGCAGCCTGGCTCCTGTGGACCTGCTTCAATCCAGGACAGGGGTCGCGCTCCGGGAGGAAGAGTTGATCACGGCCAAGAGCATTCTGGAAGCCGCCATGGATCTCATGAAGGGACTGATCCATCTGGAGGAGGCGCCCGTCTATTCAACCGTTCACATCCTTCCCACGGACACACCCCCCACACCGCCCGCTGAAGAGGACATGGTTCTCGAGGACACGATTCGCCTTGCTTTGAAGAGCCGCCCTGAATACATGGCTGCACGCAAGGACCTGGAAACCAAGAACCTGAAGATCAAGCTGGCACAAAACCAGCTTCTTCCAAAGCTGGACATTACCGGAAAAGTGGGCCTGAACGGCTTGGGCGGAGACACCTTGCCTGTGGATGAGTTGGCCCCCTGGGAGGCATTTCTCTACGACCTGTT
>CAZSUQ010001046.1:0-2033 GCA_964609935.1 uncultured Thermodesulfobacteriota bacterium
CCTTTCGTCGATTTCCCGCAGCATCAAGATACCAGTATCGGTGCTGATCTTGGCTCACCGGAAATCGATACAGATGGAACGGTTGAAACTAGGGATAACAGTAACTGTTTTCACGTCACCAGCTTGGTTCATCCAAATCCCCCCTCCAAATTCCGTGTTTTTGCAGTTATATCAAGCATTTGGCGGGCTTTCCAGCAATTCTATTGTGTTTCATCCGCATAATCCGGGATATAGCTACAGGAATCGAGGGTTGCGGATCACGAGCATTGGGCAGAGCGCTCTACACTGGAGCAGAAGCCTATCTGTCGGCCTATCTTTCCACCAGGAGTCCTCCTGCCCGGATACGTGACGCTAGAGTAACCGCTCAGCAATGCTGAGCCTCAGGTTGTCGAGGAATTCCTCCCGCATCTGCATCAGGGCATCATACTCGCAGCTCTCAAAATAGGGCGCCTCGTTCAGACTGTTACCGATGCCTCTCTGCGATAAAGATGACAAGGGATCCGGTTGGCCCAACGGGACGCCAGGGTTCTCGAAGGGTTGGATCGTCAGTCGAGACAGACAACGGAACCCGACGAACTGTTCCTGAATTCTATCCGACTCGACCCGGATCATGAGCCTGGCACGATAGACCCCCTCTCTGTCGATCCCGGAGAAAACGACACGCTCACCCGGAGGAAGGGGCAGTTCGTGGACCATCGCCTCGACCCAAGATCGGACTGTGCTGTTCGGTATGTCCAGCAGGATGTTCCTTGGCGACAAGAGCACCACACAACAGGCCTCCCGGCGTTCAAGTCGGGCGAGTGAATCCCTCAAATCGGGGCAGGAGGAAAGGCGCCTCTTCAGATCGTCTCCGAGTTGGAGTCTGCCTCGTATCTTGTTTTTCTGACTGAGTCGCGGGCCGGTGAACGTGATCTCACCGCTCCCCCTGTGCAACAGGACCTCCCTTGACGAAAGGATGCCCTCCGAGGCCGAGAGGGCCACAGAAGCACCTTCCAGGTCCACCGTCTGTTCTGGAGTCGTCAAATCGCCCCGGACATGGAGCACAACGGAAGAGAAGCCTGAAGAAGGAAACACATGCTGTGCCGGTTCGAACTCGATCCGGACGCCATTGAGTAGTGCGGCGATTTGACTTTCAATCTCATTCTGGCGCATGGGCAGGCCGTAGGACGCATCGTGCAGCACCGTTTGGATTGTCTCGATAACGGTGTCATGTGCGTTAAGAAGGCTCCACAAAGCTTCGTGTATCTTCCCTTGCTCCTGCTCGAGCTCGGCCTGCACCATCTGCCCTCTCATCTTCGTCAGGGCGGGGCCCACCACGTAGGCCTTTTCGTCGTAGGAGGCAAGAACATAGTGAACGTGGCAAACAGGGCCCTCGCCTGTACGGTCAATCCACTTTTCGGTGGCGTGATGGATCCGCAAACCGCCGTCATGGAACGCGGACCCCTCCACATTATAGATGCCGCGGAAGTGAGCGTGCACCTGGGAGACGGCTTCTTCCTTCGCCTTCTTCTCTTCTACATGTTTCGCCTTAGCGGTTTTCAGCGTATCGGATGAAGCTATTTGGTAGAAAATGTTGGATCCCGGAGGAACCCTGCGCAAGAGTACGCTTGCTGTCCTGCAGGAATCAAGGGAATCGATTGCATCGTCTGCTCCCGCATCGCTTCGTCTCGTATCGTTGAGGTGTGAACAACCTGTCTGACCTTGGCAACAGCAGAACCATAGAAGGACCGCTATCCGGATCCAACCACATGTTCTGTTCATTCTGCACTCCCCTTCGCCTATTTCGATCGGTCCGCCCGCGCAATCACGATACGGTCGTGCTCGAGAGACAGCCGGAGCCCGCTCAGTTCCAGGACCCTCGCCACGAATTTCATCTCGAGTTCCATGTTTTTCGGTGCAGTCTGGAGGGGGCTGCCGGCCCTCGAAGCAAGCATGCATGTATCCTCCGTTACGGTAATGTCCAGTGTATCTCCATGCTTCCTCGTGGGAACAGATCGACAAGCAATATTTGCAGAGCCTTGTCCGGGTAGTCC
>CAZSUQ010001047.1:0-2030 GCA_964609935.1 uncultured Thermodesulfobacteriota bacterium
AGCGACCATCGCTTTGCCTCTTTTCCATGGGATGAAAGATGAAGAGCAAGGCTACGTGATGGACGTGCTGAGGGAGGCCGTTTCCAAAACTTGCTGACAGAGGAATCGTATTCGGCAAAATAAAAGAAATCGAGATCTGAGAACATCGGGAATCAAGGAGTGTGTTTATGATGCCTAAAGGGAAGCGTATTCTGCTCATCGGGGGAGCCGGGTTCATTGGTTCCTACATCGTGGATCAGCTCGTAGAGGAGGACCCGGAGGAGATCATTGTTCTTGACAACTTCGTCCGCGGCAAGCGAGAGAACCTGGAGAAGTCCCTGGGCTCCGACAAGGTGAGGATCGTTGAAGGCACCATGACGGACAAACAACAGCTTCGGGACGCCATGGATGGAGTCGACGCAGTCTTCCTGCTCGCCGCCCTGTGGCTCGGGGAGTGCGTCTCAGAACCGAGGGATGCCGCCGATGTGAACATCATGGGAACCTACAACGTGATCGAAGCCTGCCGGGATCTCGAGATCAAACGGGTCGTCTTTTCGTCCTCCGCATCCGTCTACGGGAATGCGCTGGCCGTGCCCATGACCGAAGAGCACCCGTTCAACAACCGGACCATGTACGGTGCCACCAAGATCGCGGGCGAGCAGATATTTCGTTCGTTCAATGACATGTATGGACTGGACTATGTGGGATTGCGCTACATGAACGTGTATGGCCCGCGCATGGATGACAAAGGAACCTATGTCAGTGTCATCGTGAAGGTTCTGGACCGCATGGACCAGGGGCTCCCACCGCTGATCTTCGGAGACGGCAGCCAGGCATACGACTTCATCCACGTGGAGGATGTGGCCGCTGCAAACATCTGTGCTTTGAAAGGGGAGGCGACCGATGAGTTCTTCAATGTGGGGACCGGGACAAAGACCAGCATCAACGAGCTGGTGAACATGCTCATCGAGATCACCGGCTCCAGCCTCAAGCCTGAATTCCGTCCCCAGGAGCAGATGTTTGTGACACATCGGGTCGGCAGTACGGACAAGATCGAAAAATTGCTCGATTTTTATCCAAAGATTGAATTATTGGATGGACTGAAATCCGTTGTCAATTGGTGGAAAGAAACCAAGGGCAACCCTTGATTCGGTTTAAGAGAGAAGACCGTTCGATCATGAAGATTCCCATCACAAAGCCCTATTTCGGCCCGGAGGAGATGAGAGCGGTCCAACTGCCCGTGGAGAGCGGGTGGGTCGTGCAGGGGCCCCATGTGAAGGCGTTTGAGGAAAAATTCTCTGCCTTCACCGGCGCCCGGTTTTCCGTGGCAACGAGCTCGTGCACCACGGCCCTGCACATCGCCGTGGCCATGTTGGGCCTGAACCCCGGAGATGAGGTCATCGTGCCTGCCTTTACCTGGGTCTCCACCGCCAACGTAGTGGAATACATGGGCGCAAAGCCCGTTTTCTGTGACATTGACCTGGACACCTTCAATGTCGATCCTGAGAGGGTCAAGGAATGTATCACGGAACGCACGGTGGGCATCATTCCTGTGCACCTGTTCGGGTTGTGCGCGGACATGGAACCCATTCTCCGGATGGCCGAGGCCAAGGGTCTCTGGGTGGTGGAGGATGCCGCATGCGGACTGGGCGCGCGCTACGATGGGCGCCATGCCGGAACCTTTGGAAGGATGGGATGTTTCAGCTTCCACCCGCGCAAGTCCATCACCACGGGCGAAGGGGGCATGATCACCATGGAACAGGAAGACAGTTGCCAGCTCGCCCGTTCCCTGCGCGATCACGGAGCCTCACGTTCGGACCTGTCCCGTCACACGGAAAAGGCAGGCTTTCTGCTGGCCGAGTACAACCACCTGGGCTACAACTACCGCATGACCGACATCCAGGGGTCCCTGGGGAATGCCCAGATGGACCGGGCCGCCTGGATCCTTGAGGAGCGATCGAAGAAGGCGGACAGGTATGACTTACTGCTTAAGGGTGTGGACTGGCTGCGAAAACCCGTGACCCCTGGACGCTGTGTCCACGGGTACCAGG
>CAZSUQ010001048.1:0-2016 GCA_964609935.1 uncultured Thermodesulfobacteriota bacterium
TGACAAGAAAGACGCCCCCGGCCAGGAGCACGGCGAAGATGGAAACCGCACAAGGCCACGTGTTGTCCATGAAGATGGCAACCCGGTCTCCTTGGCGAAGTCCACGTTCACGAAGAAAAGCCGCAAGCCGAAGAGAACTGTTCATGAACTCAGCGTATGTATAGGACTTGCCCTCAATCATGAGGGCGGTCCTGTCCGGAAAACGTTTCGCTGAGACCAGGAGCGCCTCATGCAGGAGGCGTATGGGGTGAACGTTCATCTTGCACCTTTTGCTTCATGGATTCCCGACGTTGTTTTCCATTTTTGATCATTTTTCTCTGGATGAGAGTCCCTTGGGGTTCTCTTGAAGAAAATCGGTTTCTAATTGCCCTGGCTTTAGGAATTCTTTTGATTTCAGGCTGGCCGGCCCCCCCGGTTCAGGGGCTGTGCCACGCCCTTGTTCGTGGCTTGTTGGGGTCGAACGTGGTCGTAAAGGCCCACCCCTCCCGACGAACACCACTTGCATCATCCTCTCGAAGATCTACAAACACCCACAGCACACATGATCAGCTGCTTAAAGCGATTCCCATTTCAACCCATTCCTCATGGAGGGACCATGTCACGAGTAGAGGAACCCGGTACCTCTATGGAGTCAACACTCGTGTCCCCGACCACCCATACAGAGGCGGAACGCTCACCGGAAGCGCTCGAACAGGAAATCGCCGAGCTGGCCGCGCACATCGATGCGGCCACCTGGAGGCTGCACCGACCCGGACAACCTCATCCTGCTGTGCCGGGCTCACCACTGGGCCGTACACGAAGGCGGATTCCGAATCCAAGGCCGTGCTCCTGGCACCCTGACCTTCATCCGTCCCGACGGCAGGATTCTACCCGCATCGGCTCTGCCTGCATCGCTGAAAGGCGACCCGGTCGAGACCCTGAAGGCATGCCACCAAGGCATGAAGCTTGCCATAACGGCTGAGACCAGCGCCTGCAACTGGGACGGCGGGCCGATGGATTACGACATTGCCTTGATGGGTATCATGGGGCCTGACAGGGAGGATGAGGTGGCACATGAACGATGTCAAGGAAAAGGGGAGGGGGCTGAATGCCGGCAGTCGGCTCCTTCAAGAGGGTGAAAGAGCCGATAGTTCTTCCTCCTTTTCTTCAGAAGGTTATCTGGAGACAGGTGTGGTTTTCAGGCGAAGTTTTTCTCCGCATGCATGGCAGACACTCGGAAATTTTGAGTGCGCGATTTCTGCACTAGGTCTGAATGACATATCGTTCGTAACAAGGCGAACGGTTTTATGCGATTTCAGGTTGGAAAGCACCTATCAGCCTGTGCTATTTAAAATCATTGACAGTCACGACAGTTTTCCGTTTATGAAAATACCTCATAATCAGAATGAGCGTGTTATGAAGAAGGCTTGGAAATACTTTATTTTCGTTGCGGTCATAGATATTACTTTCCTTCTGGCCTTTGAGTTCTTCTTGAGACTCATCAACCCCATTCCCACGGTTCTGTCGGCAACAACTCGTAGGCCACCCTCCATGCCATGGGGATGGTCAAATGTACCCAATAGAACTGCGTACGTTGCACCTCCTGTATTTACCAAGAGATTAATAGAGATCAAGACACAGACGGATGAACTTGGTTATCGAAATAAAGGGTTCACCACATCAAAACCATCAGGAGAATACCGGATCATATGCATGGGGGACTCTTCCCCCTACGGTTGGGGTGTGAGTTATCAGGAAATGTATTCCGTGGTTCTTGGCGACTTAATGAAACGAGAGTTTCCTCACAAGAAAACGGCCACATATTCAATGGGAATTCCAGGACATACGATTGTACAGGGTTACGTTCTATACAGAGAGCAGATAAAATCCTTCTTGCCAGACTTGATCATTCTTACTTATGGCGCAAATGACTGGCATGACATAGCTGAATCGAATCACCCTTTGACTCACAGAAAATACTACTTAGCCTGGATTATGCGGGAGGAATGCTGAAAAGCTACTCGCAATTCCTTCAAA
>CAZSUQ010001049.1:0-2015 GCA_964609935.1 uncultured Thermodesulfobacteriota bacterium
CTCGATTGCCGCCTGAATGATCTCTGGTGGAATTTCCAGAAGATTCCTCGAGACCTCAACAAGCGTATCTTCGGTTGCTGCACAGTGTCCCTCGTCTGCAATCTCCTGAAGGGCGTGGCGCACACCTGCTTGGGCTCTTTGGGGAGAATCTGAGGGAATGCCAAGCCGCTGTGCAAGGGCATCAGCGGTCTTGAAGCCAATCCCCTGAATGTCCAGGGACAGCCGGTACGGATTGTCCATCACCTTGGAGATGGCCATTTCACCATAGGTCTTGTAGATTCTTACGGCGCGGGCAGTCCCAAGGCCGTGGGATTGCAGAAATACCATGATTTCGCGCACGATCTTCTGCTCGGCCCATGCATTGCTCAGGCGTTCCTTTCGCTTGTTGCCGATCCCGGGCAGTTCCAAAAGGCGTTCAGGTTTCTCTTCGATTACCTGAAACACATCCTTTCCGAACACGCCTACCAGTTTCTTGGCGAAGTGAGGCCCGATTCCCCGAATCATGCCGGAGCCCAGATACTTCTCGATACCTTCCAAAGTGCTGGGCGGGACAACCTTCAGCTGGTGAGCCTTGAACTGCAGCCCGTGTTCTCGGTCCCGGGCCCAAAAACCCAGGCACTCGATGTACTCCCCGGGTGAGACCGAGGCAGCCGAGCCAATGACGGTCACAAGATCCCTCCTCCCGGAAACCTTTATCCTAAGCACGCAGAACCCGGATTCTTCATTGTGGAAGGTGACGCGCTCAATGGATCCATTGAGCCGATCAGTGGGCTTCTCGGTGTCGGAAGCTGTGAAGTTCTTGGCCACAGGACCAGCCTTTCTGTTGCCAGAGAAAAACGTTCAGTAAGATAAAGGAAAGACAGAACCGCGTCGGGGGGACCACTTTCGCCTACGATAAGGGATGTCTTTCTCAGGTTCAATAGGAACGGCCATTGGAGATAGATCGCCCGGGTTCCGGTTCGTGCAGAGAACGAGAATCCCAGTAGTTCTCGTGCGTCCGTATATTTTCAAGAATCATAATCACATAGAATGGGGGCCTCTCGGCCCTTTCTTAATCTTTGCCTTGGCGTCTTGAACGTTTGCTTTCAATCGGCTGGCAGGCATAGCAACGCAGCTGATCAGCGGTAGTCCCTCCCTCTTGCAGGGCCATATCCGCCTCGGTGTCCCTTCCGATAGGTCAGGGCCGGTTTCGGCCGGCTCTGCTGTTTTTCGGACAGGGTTTGCATGCGCCTCGCAAGGATGCCTTGGAGACTGTCCATGATGTGGCCCTGCCAATCGTCGCAGAAGGTCCACGGAAAGACCGGGATCACGGCCATACCCATCTTTCTGTAAACGGTTGTCTTACGCCTGATTCCCCTGTCATATTCTCGGTTTCCGGCGAGCCCATAGTACTCGATGTGCACCCCAAACTCTTTCAGATGGAAGTCCGGATGCCAAATCTTGGGTTTTCCTTTGTCCTCAACGAGCACTCCTTCCTCGTAGTTGTACCGGATGCCGTAGTTGTCCAGCAGTTCAGCAATCCTGCGTTCGCCTTCTGATTTGAAGCGATCGTTTGGTTCGTTTTCGACTTTCTTTTCAAGATTCCATTTCATAATTGATCACGGGACCCAGAAAGTCCCGGGACCTTATAAAGGTTTCGGTTCCGGGCCCTGTTGCCCACGCCACATTTTCCTGCCCATTTTCCTGCCCGCGAACCGAAAAGTATTTAAACCATCCCCTACTCCTACTTTCCCGTAACAACAAAATCAACGTCGCGCTGATTACCCAAGGTCTCTTCCACTATGCGGAAGATCGATCCGGGCAGTCGCGCCAAACAACCCCTATTGCGTTGTAGGAACCTTCGTCCAAATCCGGATTCAAGCTCGGCCATCTTGGCCTGAGAGAAACCGTTGAAAATCGTATGAAAGGACTTGCCGCGAAATAGGAGAAACAGAAGCATTCATCGTCGAGAAAAGGCGAGAAGCACAGATTCTCCTAGAAGGACCTTTCAAGTCAAAACCTCCGTACCCAGCCCC
>CAZSUQ010001050.1:0-2011 GCA_964609935.1 uncultured Thermodesulfobacteriota bacterium
GTTTCGCGTACATATCTTCCCGTTTCGAATGACCGACAGGAATATGAAAGAAAACAGATCCTCGGAGTGGCACGCGTTCTGGGAGAACCTCAAGGAAGGGTATGATTTCTTTGAGAAGAACGGACGCAACCCACCCAATGTGGAAGTGAAGAACAAGCGGTATGTGTTCGAGCCATCCGGGTAAACGAAAACCAGACAGGAGACAGGTTGAAGAACTTTTTGCAAGCATGCCTGGCCATCGCTTTTCTTGTGGGCTGTAACAGGCAAGTCTCAAGCGTACTGGAATTCAAAGACCACTCTTTCATGGCAAGGGTCCATCAAGTCCGGCTGCAGTCGGAATTGATTGAGGCCGGAAAGAGAAAAACCGACCGTGTTACGGTTACGGTGCCTGCCGTCCTTTTCGATCCGCCTATCCTCGTAAGCGATGTCAGGAACCCAGGCAGGGCGTACGGGGAGGAGGTGGACTTTTATATCCATTACATAAAGGCAAACATGGAAGGGACCAGGAGCGATATCCTGTCTTACTGGATCGAGGAAGAACGGAAGGCGAAATCCGAATTGTTAAACAACCCTGCGATGTTCAAAGGAAACAGGGACTATTTCGCCAAGAATCCGGGCCTGAGGGTCATCGGGATCATCAAACAGGACGATTCGATTTCCCTCTTGACGGGCGACTCCGTGGTACTGGGCATTACGCTGAAAAAGGTAAAAGGGGAATACAAGCTGGCCAAGTCCCCCAACGATCTGGAACTGGTAATTGTTGAAGCATCCTTCTGGTGAGGCCGTCGATTCTCACCGGATTCCTCTTTCGCATGGAGGTTCCGTCAGCGGAATCGTCTCGGCCGGGGGCCTGGAGGACGGTCCCTGCCAATCTTCTCGCGTATCAGCTTGAGACGCTGAAAGCGCTCCACACCAAGGATCTTTCTTACCTTGAGGATGAAGCTGAAGGACTCGATGCCCAGGCGGGTCCGGGCTTCCTGCAGCTTTCTGAATTGAGCCATGACAGCCGTTTCATTCATGGGCTCCTGGTCCAGCAGGTTCTCAAGATCGAGCTGCTCGGTCTCCAGCAGGCCCTTGAGCCGGATCAACTCCCGCCGGTTCTCCAGAAAGAGCGCATCCAGCTGACGCTTTTCTTCGCCCGTCAGCTTCAGCTGCTCCGCGATTGCCGGTATGCGCCACCACTTCCCCGGAGGGGCTTCCTGCCCAAAGGAACGTACGGGCAGCATCAATCCGAGGATGAGCACAAAAAATATTCCTGTTCGTTTCAGCATATCCATTCACCTCTCTTTCCACGGGAAAGGGTCTCGTTGTCCGTAAGCGGCACCACGAAATCGAAGAAGCCCTCATCCAGGCCGGAAATAGACTCCACGGCAATATTCCGGAGGGACATGGGCAGGGGGTTCCTCTGAAGCCCCCGGACCTCCTGCAGCAACCCCTCGTCTTCCCACATCTCCTCCGTTAAAGAAATCAGAACGGATTCGGGCGATCTTCCCAGCCGCAGCGACCCGCTCACCACCAGAACCACCAGGCAGATGCTCACGGCGGCCCCGGCGGCGAATCTCCATCCCCAGGATCTTTGCCCGGCTTCCATGGGTTCGGGCAACAGGATTTCCCGCCCAGGGGAAGGAGACAGGTCCCTGGCCATCCGGCCGAGCTTCTCCAGGTCCTGCTCCAGCCGGTTCTTCTCCCCCTGGCATTCCGGACACCGGGCAAGGTGCTCCCTTGCCCCCGGGGGCAGGTCAGAGGATTCCACCAGGGCACGGATCAACACTTCTTCATCCAAATGATCAGGTTCGTTTCCTTTCATGCTCGCTCCCCTGAAAGAAGTTGGGCCAGTCCGGGTTCTTTTCTGAATTTGGCGATTGCCCTGTAAAGGTGCGTTTTTACCGTGCTCTCGTTCTTTCCCAAAACCGTCACGATCTCCCGGATGCTGAGGTGATCGAGGAATCGAAGCAGAAACACCTCACGCTCCGGCGGGGAGAGTTTTCCGAGGTACGATTCCACGTTCTCC
>CAZSUQ010001051.1:0-2009 GCA_964609935.1 uncultured Thermodesulfobacteriota bacterium
GTTGTGGGGATTCATGGATTCCCAGTCAGGGAGTCCGAAACGGTCGAAGTCCTTTGGAAACAGGGCCGAATTTACGGACACAGACCCGTTGGCTCGCCAGGCGAGCCCGGGTATTTCTCCGAAGACATCCTTGGGGGAGGAAGCATGTTCAAGCGCGTGGGCCAGCTTGGGAAACCCGGTCTCAGCCTCTCCGGCGATGACAAGAGAAGCCTCGGGCATCAGTTCCAGCGTGCCCACGGGATCACCGGATGGATGGGGCCCTCCCAGGACGAAACGACCTTTGTATCCATGTCGGCGGATCTGATCCATGAGGTTCTTTACCTCGGACAGGGCAAAGGTGTAGGTCTTGAACCCGATCAGGTCCGGTGCATACTCTGCGGTGCGTGCAAACAGGGCCTTGTTTCGCAACCCTTTTTGAAAGAAATCAAAGAGTTCGACGGTATGCCCCTGGTCTTTGAGCACCCGCATGAGATATCCGAGCCCGATGTCCGGGCCTGCGGTCTCATAGAGCTTGGGGCCCCGCGGGCGCACAAGGAGGATTCTCATGAAATCGGCCTTTCAATTAATGATTCCTTCTATTTTATCCTACCTTGAGCACAAATCAATTCGGTCCCATGTTATGATGTATAGCCTGGTGAACGCCTGCTTCGCATGCTCTTTGTTGAAAAAGCCATTGCTGATTGCTATCATAAAATATTGAATTGAATCGAAAATTCACGGGAAAAACCACCAAAGGTGTTTTGAATAGAGGACTATCATGTTCGTAGGCGAAACAGACAAGGTCGTCCGCAATACGCTCAGCCCCTGCCCTGTCTGCAAGGAGGTCCTTCCGGCAAAGGTTCTCTTGAGAGGAGAAAAGCTCTTTCTTCACCGGATATGCCCGGAACACGGAGAGCAGGAAAATCTGTACAGAAGCGATTATTCTTTTTTCAAAACCATTGATCCCCTTCTGGATAAAGAAAACGAAAAGGATCCCCGGACCACGTATATTGGCACCCACGACCACCTGGAGAAGTCCCGGGATTTGTATATCGATCTGACCGAACGCTGCAACCTGAAATGCCCCATCTGCTATACGAACGCCAACACGCGTAAGGTCCCGGATCTCAGTTACGAAGAGATCACACAACGGCTGGAGCAAATTCGCGGGCCCAAGCCTGTGATCTCTCTCCTTGGAGGCGAACCCACCCTCCGGGAGGATCTGCCTGAACTGGTGTCGTTCATAACGCGCAAAGGGTTTCTGGTGAAACTCATCACAAACGGCATTCGGTTGAATGACGAATCGTATCTGGACAAAATCAGGGAGAGCGGACTGCGTTGGGTGATTCTCCAATTCGACGGATTTTCAGATGAAATCTACCGGCAGACAAGGGGGGAAGATCTCTACGACCTCAAGATGAGCGTCATCGAGAAGATGGCTCGCAAGGACTTTATCATCGTTCTGGCGTCTATGATCGTCAAGGGCATAAACGACCACCAGGTGGGAAGGATTATCGAGTTCGCCCGGGACCACCCGAACATCGTTCAAATCGGGTTCCTTCCCACGACAAACATCGGTCGCAGTACGGTTTCGGAAGACATGAACGACCTGGAAGCCTCCGAGTTCATGGAGATGATCGAGACTCAAACAGGTGGGAGCCTGACCAAGCAGGACTTCATCGATTCGTGCAGGCTCGGGCATCTTTACACCCGTGCAACGGGGAACCTGGCCTACAAAGCAAGAACCTGTGTCTACGGCCTGTTTATTTACCATGATGCCCGGGAGATGTTTTCCACGACACGGATCCTGAATCCGCTGTTTCTTGCCAAGCGGGCCCACCGCATGCCCAGGATCGCCTCGGCTCTTCGGACCGTGTCTCAATGGAACAAGGATCCCATCAATCCGAATCTGTTCGGGATCGTCATCGAAAAATTTCGCAACCAGGAGGCTTTTGACTTTCAGGATGCCAAGAATTGCACCAAAGTATACATGACACGTCATGGTTACATACCGAACTGCATGTACAATG
>CAZSUQ010001052.1:0-2009 GCA_964609935.1 uncultured Thermodesulfobacteriota bacterium
CGCAGGTATGACTTCATCCTCCGCTTTCGGGACTGAGGGGGCGACCGAGGTATTTCACCGGGCCACCCGTCACCTCGGCGAACAGAACTTCAACACGGCCGCTCTCCTGATGGTCGAGTACTTCGAAGAACTGCGGCTGAGGGAGAGAGAGAAGCTCCAGCGCGCCCTGGCAAAAGCCATCGAATCCTACCCCCATGTATTCACAAAAAGATCCGCAGATACGATTCTCTCGATCGACGCATCCGAAATTCACCCAGCCCTCCGCTCCGCGCTCGCCCACTTCCGGCTGTCGAAGAAGCCCGACCCTGTTGTTGGATGCGTACACTGCCTTCTGCTGAGCGGAGAGGCCGGAGTCGTCCGGACCCTCGAGATCTTTCGAGCAGGAAAATCGACACGATCCTCCGGGGAAAGAGCCGGAAAGAGACTCCAGAGCGCGCTCTTGCACGGCGTCATTGCCGCATCCGATTCATACATCCGGAAGACCGGTATTCCCCTTGTCGTGGATCTGAAAAAGTACGCTTGCCGTATAAGCGACGTCCATGGCAGGGAGGTCGAGGCCATTGCGGGGGCTTCGGCAGGGCTCGCGCTCGCCGTGGCGGCCTTCTCGCGAATGAGCGGCTTGCCCGTGCCCCGGGAGATCGCTTTCACGGGAGAGATCCGGCTGGACGGATCGATTCTCCCGGTCGAGGGTGTTTTGGCCAAGGCCTGCGCCTTCTTCCGAGAGAGACCCCATTCAAGGCTCTTCATCGTTCCGGAAGGCAACACCGATGAATGCAGCGGTCTTGCAGCAGGCACGGTCCGGGGTGCCACCACGCTGGAAGAGGTCCTGGAGGCCATCTGGGGGGAGCGGTTCCGGAAAGGAAAGTACCCAAGCCGTCCGGCAGAGCGGATCAACATAAAAAGAGCCGTTCAGGACCTCAACAACCCACGCTTCTACATCGTCCCCGAAGCGGTCGTTTCCATGGCCGGAACCCTCATCGACCACCTCAAGATGAAAAGGACGGCCTACGGAAGAGCCGAATATGCAGAGCTCCTCTTCAAGCTCCACAGCCGCCGGGGTCTGGGATACGCGCACCTGGGCAGGTTCGACCTAGCGATGAAAGACTACAAGAAGGCGAACAAGCTTGCCGAAAACAGCGATATCGACAAAGCCAAAGTCGTTGAATTCCTCAGGTCGGAGGCGGCCACGCTCTTCTATGCATTCCAGTATGGAGAGGCTGAGGAACTGCTCAGGGAGGCTTTGAAATTATCTCCCTCAGCCGTCGAGCGTGGCAATACGCTGTGTGCGCTGAGTGAGTTCTACACTCATATGGGAAGGCGCTACTACAGAAAAGCTGAACAGAGCCTGAAGGAGGCCCACTTGCTCGTTCCGCTCGAAGAGCGGGCCAGGTGCTACATCTACCTGGCCCGTCTCTACACAGCATGGGGACATTTTAAAGAAGCAGGCCGGGCGATCTCGGCATCGACGAGGACGATCAACAAACTGCCACCGGACCAGCATCAGAACAATGCCCGCTACCGGGACCTTGCCAGAGTGATTCTTCTATACAGGCGGGGTACGGCGGAGAAGCACAGGCGATCGCTCGGGGAAGCGGCACGAATCGCAGTCGGGCAAACAGATGAGTCGGGTCACTTCACACAGGGCCTGATCCGGAAATACAGCGGCCTTGCGCAGCTCGCGCTTGGAAAAACGAACGAAGGTTGTATGTCCCTGATAATGAGCATCGAGATCCTCGAGAGCGAAGGCAGTCAGACCTACGGCCTCCTCGCCGCCACTGTACGGCTCGAACTGGCCAGACTTCTCCTCGCCAGGAATGGAGCGGACGCCGCCAGGGCTCAAACAACAAAGGCCCTCGCCCACATCACGGAATTTCGCCTTCCCGGAGACTACTTCAGAGAGGATATCCGGGAGATAAAACGACTCCTGCGCCAATCCAACCTTTCCCTACCGCACTTCGACCGCATCGCCCCACGACTCACCGCAAAGATACCGTACTGCTGAACAAGGG
>CAZSUQ010001053.1:0-1999 GCA_964609935.1 uncultured Thermodesulfobacteriota bacterium
GTCCATGACGGCGTCCTCCCCCTCGGAGGTGATGGCCAGATCGAAGCCTGGAAACATCGCCATGGTTTCCTTCGGAACGGCGGTCACATGCCACCCACCGATGAGGGTTCGAACTCCGGGGGCCAGGTCCTTCGCCCGTTTTGCGAGCTGAGCGGCTTGGGTGATCTTGCATGTGGGGGCGGAAAAGCCTATCAGGTTGGGACGAAACGAGGTCACCTGCTGATCAAAGGCTTCGAAAGGCCTGTCATGGAAGGATGCATTAAAAACTCGGACCTCGTGGTTTGCGTTCAAGACGCAGGCCGCCAGGTAGCCCAACCCCAGATTGGGAATGACGTATTTTTTGTGTTGCACACGAAAGGGTGGATCGGCAAGCAATACCTTCAACTGGATGCCTCCTTCGAGTAGAAGGTCAGGAGGGTGAGAGCAGGTTGCGAAGCGTGTGTGCGAGAAAGCGCAGACCGGTGGCGAAACTGACCTTCTTAAACAGGCCCCATAACTGCCTTGGCCGGCCATAGAACTTCCAGTATCCATACGTCTGCAGGAGTTCCAGTTCCCTTCTCGGCAAGTGTTTATGGGCCAAGGCGCCTCCCACCTGTTTCCCGTACTCATCCCAGTCCTCGGAAAGAAGGACCAGGTTGGCCTTCCCCTGGCGGGCCATTTCCATGACCTCCGTGCCCGGATAGGGAACCAGCAGGAAAAAGCTCGCATAGTCCAGGGGCAGCTTGCAGGCAAAGCGAATCGTCTCGTGAATGGTTTCTTTTGTATCGTAGGGAAGGCCGAGGATGAAATTCCCGTCGATGATCATTCCCAGCTCCCGCGCCCATCGCACCGCCTGTTCGGACTGCTCCAACCGGATACCCTTGTGCACCTTTTCCAAGACCTCCTGGTTGCCGGACTCGATTCCGAAGGTGATATGGGTGAAGTTGGCTTGCCGCATGGAGGCAAGGCTCTCACGGTCCACCGCCACACGGCTTTGGCAGATGTAGTTGATGTCGCGGTTCATGCCCTTATCGATGATTTGGTTGCAAAAGGCCACGGCCCGATCCCGGTTCCCGGTGAAGTTTTCATCCGTGAAGATAATCTGTTGGACAGCGAAACGGTCGCGATCGTACTGAATCTCTTCCACCAGGCTTTCCGGGGATCGAAGCCGGATCCGTTTCCCCATGGCGGTGTTGCAAAAGGAGCATCGAAACGGACAGCCGCGGCTCGAGGAGATGGGAAGCTCGGGTTTGTATTGCCGGCTGTAGAACGGAAAATACTTTTCCAGAGGAAACAGATGGAAGGCCGGGAAGGGGAGGAGGTCAAGGTCTTTGACAAAGGGCCGGATGGGGTTCGTTCGGACGGACGCATGCTCCCGGAAGCAAATGCCCTTTGTCGTATTCCAGTGGTTGTCCGGCGCATCGAATCGATTCATCAGGTTGGAGGTCGTTGTCTCTCCCTCGCCCAGGACCGCCAGGTCAAAAGCGGGAAACTCCTCCAGGGTCCTCTCCGGAAGGACCGACACATGGCTGCCGCCGATGAGAACCTTCAGCTCCGGGCAGGCCTCCTTCAACCGTTCTGCCGCGCGTGCGGCACTCTTGATCTGGTAGGTCATGGCCGACAGCCCGACACAGCCGGGAGAAACGGCACGAACCCGTTGGGCAAACTCCGAAAGAGATACGTTTTCGGCGAGCGCATCGAGCACCTTCACCGAGAATCCCTGGGATTCAAGATAGGCGGCGATGTAGGCGAGACCGATGTTGGGACCCAGGATGTTGGCTCCAAGATCCTTGCCCATGCGTGTGGACATGGGAGGTTGAACGAGAAGGATATCCGTCATTCCGTCTCCTTCCGGGTGCGCAGCATTCCCCGAAGGATATTCCAGAGATACACCGGGACCATTTTTGGGTTCACGATCTTGAACATGTTTCGAATATTTCGGGGTCGAAAATAGAACAGCAGGTAGGCGAAGAACTGGTAGAGTTCCAACCTGGATCGAGAAACCGATTCCAGTTCCAGG
>CAZSUQ010001054.1:0-1997 GCA_964609935.1 uncultured Thermodesulfobacteriota bacterium
ATACGAAAAGCCCCATAGAGACCATCGAGGCCAGCCGCAGATGACCGCTCGACAAACGTCCCCCCCTCTTTCCCCTCGAAGTACAACAGGGGATCCTCGGACAGGCAACTGCCGAGGAAAACGTCGAAGAAGCCATCCCCATTGAAATCATCTAGAATTGCGCCACCGGCTGCCCTCTGTGCGACGAGCCCCACCTCTTCGGCCACATCGGTGAGCCGGGGAAAAGGACCATAGCCGGTCTTGGGCATTGGGACATCGAAGGCCAACGACTCCAACTCGACACCAGCGGCCGAGGCGGCGACCCCAGCAAGCCAGCGAAAATGACACTCATCGGGATACCTCTCCGCCAGTATCGAATAGAGCTTCAGGGCTTCGCGTGCCGGGGCTGGATCCTGATGAATACATGGCTCCGCAGAGGGAAAAAGATAGCTTTCGCACTTACGGATCGCTTTCGTGTTTCGGTTTTCCGCCTCTCGGATATGAATTCCTGCGAGACGACGGAGCAGAACCCTCGGAGCCTTCTCATAGTCGATCTCACTGTCCTCTTGCACACCTTGGAGCTTTCTGATTGCTCGCTTCAGGATGTCCAGCGCCTCGGGGAACCGGTTGAAATCCGCGAAGAACCTCACACTGCGTGCCACCTCGTCCAGCGGGATCTCTTCCGAGCTTATGGCGGCTTCGGCCCTCTCCTTGGCAGCCAAGAGGTTCTTTGTGATCCAATCCCCTTTGATTTCCTTGATCTCCCGAAAGGAACGGGTGCGATGGAAGTCCGAATCGTGGTTGGTCCAACGGTCGCTGTTCACATCGTATGGAACGAGCTTATAGGCCCTCCAGAACGTGGTGTAATCAAAAGCCAGCCACCCCAGTGCGGCCTGCGATGGGTGAGATGTCGGATTGGTCTGAAAGAGTCCCGCCAAGATGAGAAAGGGTGCAATAAGCGCGAGCAAGGCGAGCACAAGAACAGCGCTCGCGAGTAGAATGATCAGCTTTTTAGATCGTGTGAGCCGATTCTTCTTCATAATCCATACAACCTCAGCATTTTGAGGAGGGGTCTACAAACGCTCCCCCAATGGATGATCGGTCGACCAGTGATACAATTCCGGCCCATTTAGATTCGCAACGGCACCGCCAATGCCCGGTAACACGCGGGGGAACATCTACAGGAGTTTTCTTTCAGGTAGTAATAGAATAAGGAAGGACTTAACGATATGTCAAGGAGTCAAATACCTGTGTAGGGGCAGTCCCGACCAAACGGGAGGGATCTCACTGCTGCCGTTGAAACGGTTATGAAAGAGAACCGAAGCTGTGAGATTTCTCGCGTCCGCTCGAAATGACATCGTGTGGACTTGATCCTATTCAAGCGGCGGAGCCCTTCGTCTGTAACCAACCCGTAGATGGTCAGGGATAAAAAAAGCCAAAGCGCCTTGTTCGATCGTATGCCTCAAAACATCGTCTAGTCCGATTTCAAATTGATGACCTTTTCATCGAAACATGTCAGAATGGAAGTCATTCATTTCATGTTTTTTGGTTCATCGAGACGTTCACCAAACTTCCGGACATAATAAAAAATGAAAACGAACCAGGAATCCATTCGGTATGCTGGAGATCTTTTCGTTGCCAATATTCTTCTTTTTCTACTGAACGCAGCCATCCTACGCATACCGGTTTTGACATCCCTCTTCGTCATTCTTTTTTACGATCTATTTCTTTTTCTTTGCGCGAACAGCCCCGGGATCAGCCCCCGGGTAACCTCATTCCGGAATCTTCTTTTTTCCCTTCCCGGACAGGATACAAAACCCGTTTCCTTTATGTCCGTCCTGGGCGGGAACATGGCCTTCCTTTCCTTTGTTTTTTTCCTGCTCTTCTCGGGGTGTGTGGTTTTGCTTTTTGAGATGCCTTATCCTTTCTCCCTTTTGTCTCTCATTCTTCATTTCCTTGTGGGCATGGCGATCGCTTACCTCTCCATATCGTATGTCGTCCTTCAAGTCTTTCGTGAC
>CAZSUQ010001055.1:0-1993 GCA_964609935.1 uncultured Thermodesulfobacteriota bacterium
CGTAGAGACGTATTCTTCCCAACCTTTTGGAGAGATGACTTTTTCAGCGACTTTCTGAAGGGTTTCAACGAAACGCGTCTCGAGGACCCCAAGGTGGAATTCACGGAAAACAAAAAGAACTACCTGCTTCGTGCCGAGTTTCCGGGATATGACAAGGACGACATCAAGGCGGAAATCATGGACGGTGTGCTCTCGCTCAACGCCGAGACCAAGGGCGAGAAGTGGGACCAGGACGAGGACGAAGGATGGCGGAGCATCGAGAACCGAAGAGGAAGCTATCACCGCTCCATCCCCCTCCCGGAGGACGTCCAGGTGGACAAGATCAAGGCAACCATGAAAGAGGGTGTTCTGCGGGTAACCCTCCCCAAGATGCCGGAGAAAGAGAAGGAGACAAAGGAGATCACGATCCACTGAGCCCGGCATCCACGCCAAAAAACAAGGGAGCCTTGTGAAGCAGGCTCCCTTTTCTGTTTTTCAGGGGATTTTCAATTGCCTTCTCAGAAGCCCTGGTCGGGTATATCAAGAGGGGATGTCTCCTTCATCTTCAGGGCCTCCACCTTTCCCGCCACTGCAGGCAGGAGCCTGCCGAGGTAGAACTTCGCCGTGGCGATCTTCCCCTCGAGAAAGGCCGCATCAGGATTGCGCTGAGCAAGCGCCTTGCGGTCCTCCGGGCTCTGGGCACCCGCTTCCTTGCAGATCTCCTCCAGCTTGCCGTGGGCAACCTCTGCCTGCCACAGGAAAAGCCAGCCCAGAACCACGTCACCGAAGTTCTCCAGAAAAGGTGTGGCCTCCAGGAAGCCTGCTTCCATCTCGCCTTTCCCCATCAGGGCTCCGATGTGCTGGATGGCCTCCTGCACAAGTTTGCACCCTTTCTCCACCTGAGGCACGTACGGGCCGAGAACCGGATGCTCGCGGTTCCTCTCGATCATGGGCATGATCTCCTCGAAGAGCCACTTCACGGTCTCTCCCTTGGTCCGGAGGATCTTGCGGCCGAGGAGGTCCATGGCCTGGATGCCGTTCGTGCCCTCGTAGATGGAAGCGATCTTGCAGTCCCTGGCAAACTGCTCCACAGGATACTCCGAGCAGAACCCGTAACCACCGTGAACCTGGATGGCCTGTTCGCACACGTCATAGGCCATGTCACTCACGTAGGCCTTGCAGATGGGCGTGAGCAGCTCCATCAGCCCTGTCCATCGCTTCTGCTCATCCCCGGATGTGGAGCGCTCCTTGTCGATGCAGTAGCCGGTATAGTAGAGGAGTGCGCGCATGCCTTCCACGTAGGCCTTCATCCAGAGGAGCATGCGCCGGACGTCCGGGTGCCCGATGATGGGGATGGGCGTCTTGCCCCCGGAGATCGGGGCGCCCTGCACCCGCTCCCGCGCGAATTTCACTGCGTGGAGGTAGGCCGAGGAGGCGATCCCCTGAGCCTGGATCCCCACCATGAGCCGCTCTTCGTTCATCATGATGAACATGATGGGAAGGCCCTGCCGCTCCTCGCCGAGCAGCTCGCCCACACAGCCCCCGTTCTCTCCGAAATAGAGCGTGCAGGTTGCAGACCCCTTGATCCCCATCTTGTGCTCGATACCGGTGCAGGCCACATCGTTGGGCTCGCCCAGGGAGCCGTCCGGGTTGACCCGGATCTTGGGCACGAGGAAGATGGAGATCCCCTTGCTCCCCTCCGGGTCGCCTTCGATCCTCGCCAGCACGGGGTGGATGATGTTTTGGGCCATGTCATGATCGCCTGCCGTGATGAACTGCTTTGTCCCCTCGATACGGAACGTTCCGTCCGGGTTGCGAACGGCCTTGGTCTTGAGAACCCCTAGGTCACTTCCCGCACCGGGCTCTGTGAGGCACATGGTGCCGGCCCACTGGCCGGTGTAGAGCTTTTCCAGGTACAGGGCCTGCTGCGCTTCCGTTCCGTGTTTCTCCACCATCTTGCCCGCGCCGTGATTCAGGGAGAGATACAGGGTAAAGGCAACGTTTCCTGCCATCA
>CAZSUQ010001056.1:0-1988 GCA_964609935.1 uncultured Thermodesulfobacteriota bacterium
GCAGCTGCGCCCACCAGCCCATCCTGCACAGCATGGTGAAAGGCCTTGTAGGTTTTCAGGCTGGTGTCGGCATCCACCCGGGGAACGTTCTTTCCGATGAACCGTGCCCCCTGGAGCATCTCCCCCATCAACGCATAATACTCCGAACACCCGAGTTCATCCCGGGATACGCCGAGCAGGTAGATCCTCTCGCCTGCAAGCTTCACATCCGGTGTGATGCAGTTCCTCACGTCGTTCACGATGCCCATGGAGCTCACAAGGAGCGTTGGAGGTACGGAGATCCTCACGGGCCGGTCGTTTTCGTCGAATCCCTTGAAGTCGTTGAACATGCTGTCCTTGCCCGAGATGAAGGGCGCCGTGTAGGCCAGGGCAAAGTCATAGCAGGCCCGGGCCGCCCGCTTCAGCTGCCCCAGGCGCTCGGGCTCGTTGGAGCTGCACCAGCAGAAGTTGTCCAGCAGGGAGATCTTCTCGGGATCGGCTCCCACGGTGACCACGTTTCGGATGGCCGTGTCGATGGAGCAGGCCGTCATCCAGTAGGGGTCGATATCCCCATAGCCGGGATAGAGGCCGTGGGAGACGGCGACCCCCAGCGTGTCGTCCAGCAGGGGGCGGGTCACCGAGGCGTCGCCGTGGATGTCCTGAAAAACGCCCAAAAGAGGCTTGATCACAGAGCCTGCAAGGACCTCGTGGTCGAACTGTCGCACCACGTATTCCTTGCTGCAGATGTTGAGCCGACCCAGCATCTTCTGAAGGATCTCCAGCGGATCGGAAGGTTCGTCGAATACGGGTTTCTCATGCTCCGGGGGCAGGTAGCTGCTTTCCAGGACCATCTGCGGAACCCCTTCGTGCAGGAACTCCATGTCCAGGTCCACGATGCGCCTGCCCTGGAAGTCCACCACGCACCGTCCGCTGTCCGTGAACTCCCCGATCTCGGTGGCCTCCACGCCGCGCCGCTGCATGATCTCGCAAAAGCGGTCCACGTTTTCCGGAGGGACGGCGTAGGTCATCCGTTCCTGGGATTCGCTGATCCAGATTTCGTAGGGGAGAATGCCTTCGTACTTGATGGGGACACGATTCAGTTCCACCCTGCAGCCCCCGCACTCACGGGCCATCTCGGCCACGGAGCAGCTGATCCCGCCCGCGCCGTTGTCGGTCACCGAGTTGTAGAGTCCCTCCTCCTGGATCTCCGCCTGTGCATCCGAAAGCTTTTTCTGGGTGATGGGATCCCCGATCTGAACCGCGGTGGCAGGGCTTCCCGCGTGCATGGCCTCGGAGGAAAAGGTGGCCCCGTGTATGCCGTCCTTTCCCACGCGGCCGCCCACCATGAAGATCCTGTCTCCGGGACGCGCCCCCTTTTCGTGCGACGGCCGACCGTTCAGCGTGGCCGGCAGCAGGCCCACCGTGCCCACGAAGACGAGCGGTTTTCCCATGTAACGGGGATCGAAGTTCAGGAAACCCCAGGCCGTGGGAATCCCGCTCTTGTTCCCTCCGTGTTCCACGCCTTCCCGCACGCCTTCGAAGATCACCTTTGGGTGAAGGATCGACTCCTGCCGGCCCGGGGACCTGTAAAAGAGGGCCCCCTCGTAATACGGATCCCCGAAGCAGAACCCGTAGGTGTTCACAATGAGCCGTGCGCCCATGCCTGTGCCGAGGGGATCCCTGTTCACGCCCACGATCCCCGTGATGGCCCCGCCGTAGGGGTCGAGTGCAGAGGGGCTGTTGTGCGTTTCCACCTTGTAGCAGATGCTCCAGTCATCGTTGAGCCTGATCACGCCCGAGTTGTCCTTGAACACGGACAGGCACCAGTCCCGCTCACCCAGTTGTGCACGGATCTGTTTCGTGGCGCCCTGGATATAGGTCTTGTACAGGCTGTCCACCTCGTCGATGCGCGCTGCAAAGATGTTGTGCTTGCAGTGTTCGGACCAGGTCTGGGCGATGCTTTCCACCTCAACGTCCGTGGGGTCCCGCCCCAGGCCCTGGAAGTGGTC
>CAZSUQ010001057.1:0-1986 GCA_964609935.1 uncultured Thermodesulfobacteriota bacterium
AATCTATGCATCCTGGAATTACCGGAAGCTCAACCAGGAATTCGTTGACTGGGCGTATAACAACGACGGGACAACGGTTCCTCTCCTTCGCATTGCCGAGATGACCCAGCGTGTTCATCTTTCTGATTCAAGGGACGTTTTGGTGCAGCGTTGACCGAGTCTTTCCCCCCCCACGGGTGAAAACCACTGAAATCCAGGACCGGCGTCCTTATCCCCTGAAGAAGTGACTACGTTTCCCGCCCGGATAGCGACCTTTCCTTTGAAATCCCCATGGCGGCAAGCAAGGATCGTACGACAGGCAAAACCATCAATCGGTTGCTTGCTACGTTCGCAGGTGAAGGTTTCATGCAAGTTGCGGCTGGAGCCGGCTCCTCAGCGGCCTAGTCCGTCGTGAGGAGGGTGTTTCCCTTGCGGGGGAAGAGAAGGCCTGCGGCGAGGATCAAGAGTGCGGAAAGGAAACCCGTGGCGAGGAACCCGAGGAGCAGGACAACGACCTGAAACAGGGCAATGCCGAAAGCCGTGCCCATCATGGCCGTGCCATAAAGGAAGGATCGTTGGCCACGAGGCGCCGCAGGCAGGCCGAATCCAAAGACCTGGCCCAGGAGAAAGCCGTGAAGGATCACAAGGAGAAGCGCAAGGGGGAAGCTTTTCAGGGTGTCCAACAGATAGACATCCACGCAGCCGAGAAGGGACAACAAAAGAAAAAAGATTGCCCGGCGTCCCTGGAACAGGCCGGCAAAGGATTTCGAGACTCCTGCTGCAACACCGGCAAATAGCGCTGCTTCCACCAGGAGCCATCCGGGATTGACCCCAAGGAAAAAGAGGCGGGTCGCCCGACCCAGGACGTATGCATTGGACAGGGAGAAAAGAACCCCGAAAAGAAGATAGTAACGCCTACTGCCCCCACCGGGCAGCCAGGCGGGAGGTGCCTCCAGACGTCTGCTTCTCGCGTAGACAACGGCCAACGGGAAAAGGAACGGCAGAAGACAACAGGTGAGGATGATCACCACGTCATGCTTCAGCCAGGGCTTGTCATCCGTGATTGCATAACCTTTGGGCCAGTGCATCTGGCGGACTTCATGGAAAAAGGATGCCTGCTCGAGGCGAGCGGCGATCTGATCCAGCCTGTCCTGACTGCGTGAAGCCAGGACGAAGATCAGGGGGGCTCCGGAGAGCGGGTTGTTGGATACGGTGGTCCAGTAAGCCCGGAAAAAAACGTCATCCGGGAGGCTGACCACGAACTGTTTGACCTCCTTTTCGTCCGGGATGCCCCAGTCCTGTATGTAAACGCCGTCCTCCACCAGCAGATGGTCGAAGATGTGGTCGAGCGATTCCTTGGTGAGGAGATAGTATTCGATGGGAACGATGGAGTAGGGATAATAGATCAGTGCGTTGCCGATGCGATGAAGGTAGAGGAGATCGTAGGTCTCGGTTTCGTGGTCCAGGTAGTACCGAGGCTCAAACGCTTTGACGGAAAAACGTTCATCGTCATAGAGGTCGAGCCCGATGGCCTTCTGGGACTTGATCACGGTATCCGCCAGCTGCCTGTCAACATCCACCATTACGCATCGTTCCATTCGAGGATTCGCATGAAAAAGCTGAGGCGGATACAGGCCGATGGAGCATCCCATGATGAGAGCACGGTAGTCCTCGAGTCCTTCAGAAAGCACGCGGTTCAGGTAGGAGAGTTCAACAGGCAAATCCTCATGATCGCGACAGGTGTAGACGTGAAGGAAATCATTGATGGCCTGGGCCGCACACGTATTGTCTCTGAATTGATAGAAATCGATCTTGTAGTTGTCGGTCATACGGCTTTCCAGGAGCTGGTAGTCCTTCAGCGAGAGGAGAATGGGGTAATTTCGTTTCAGGAAACCGTAACCGATGATCCCGGCGGAGATCAGGAGCCCGAGGATCCAGTAGCGAGGCCGGCGGACAACAAACATGAACAGAGCCATGGCTCCACAAAGAAACATGACTTCGGGCCCC
>CAZSUQ010001058.1:0-1985 GCA_964609935.1 uncultured Thermodesulfobacteriota bacterium
CTGCAAGGGGGATCGAGTCGCCATCCTCTCTTCGAACAATCCTGAATGGATCGTTACCTTCTGGGCCACGGTCAGCCTCGGTGCCGTGGTTGTGGGAATGAACGGGTGGTGGGTACCGGATGAAATCCTCTATGGCCTTGAGGATTCAAAGCCCAAGGTCCTGATCGGTGACGCCCGGAGGCTGACAAGGCTTTCCCAAAAGGAAATCGCCCTGCCCATCCTACAAATGGAAAGCGATTTCGAGTCCCTCTGGAATCACGACCCGGATGCATCTCTCAGCACGAACCCCATTGCCGAAGACGACCCTGCGGTCATCCTCTACACAAGCGGCACCACTGGACGCCCAAAGGGGGTGGTGAACAGCCACCGAAACGTGATCGCGCTGCTCGGAATTCAGATGTTTCACGGGCTCCGAACCCTTCAGTACAGGAACCTTCCGCCTCCCACATCCCCTGCCATGCTCGTTACGAGCCCGCTCTTCCACGTGTCAGGCCTTTATGCAGGAGCTGTCATCACGCTCGCCTCCGGGATCAAGTCCGTCTGGATGGAGGGGCGGTTCGATCCGCTCGAGGCCATGCAGCTCATCCAGGATGAGCGTGTCAGCAACTGGGGCCCCATGGGAACGGTTGCCTACCGTTTCGTGAACCATCCAGAGGTCTTGAAGTTCGATTACTCGAGCGTGACCGGTATCGGTTCCGGTGGCGCACCCATGGCCAGGGAGCTGCAGGACAGGCTCCGGGAGGTCTTCCCCATGGCAGGCGACAGTGCCGCACTCGGATACGGTCTAACCGAATGCACGGGCCTGGCCACGCTGAACTTCGGTGAAGAGTTCAAGCAGAAGCCCCACGCTTCGGGCCGCCCGCTGCCCACGGTGGATGTGGAAATCCGCGATCCTCAAGGGACCCCTGTGGACGAGGGCGTGGACGGGGAAATCCACATCCGGGGCCCCATGGTCATGCTCGGATACTGGAATCGACCCGAGGACACCGCGCAATCCATCACAGAAGGCCGGTGGCTTCGAACCGGGGACATCGGCCGGATGGAAGAAGGTCATCTGGTGATCAACTCGCGTGCCAGGGACCTGATCCTTCGGGGATCGGAAAACATCTACCCGGTGGAGATCGAAACCCGCTTGCTGGCCCACCCTGATGTGGACGAAGCCGCCGTGATCGGTGTGGACCACGAGGAACTCGGGCAGGAGGTCAAGGCCGTCGTGGTCCCCTTTCCCGGCACCGAACTCGACGCAGGGGAACTGGCCGAATGGGTTGGGAAGGCGCTCGCCTATTACAAGGTGCCTGCCCGCTGGGAAGTCCGCAAAGAGCCGCTGCCCCGCAACGCCGTGGGCAAGGTGATGAAGCACCTCATCGATAGACGGGAAGAAAATCCTTTCACAGAAGACGAACCCCCCACGTGAAGGTAAGTGCAGGGGACAATTCCTCTCATTTACACAACTTTTACATTCTTTTTACCTATGAGTGACAACAAATATTTTCTTCTTGTTTAGCATAGGTATAGGATGGTTCAACCCATGATTGCCTATAGAGAAAAAAGGTTTATTGGATCGAGATAAGGAGGTCTTTCATGAGCAAGGATGAAAGGTACGACATCGTCATCATTGGTGGTGGTCCCAACGGGATGGCGACAGCAGCCAACTTGGCCAAGTACAAGCTCAGCGTGTGCGTGCTCGAGGAGAAGACCGAGTGCGGGGGCGCCTGTGAAACACAGGAACCGATCCCGGGGGTTCGCATCTATCCGCACGCCATGCTGATGTACGCCTCCCCTGCTCCGGGCTTTGAACAGCTCGAGCTGCACAAATTCGGGTTTCGCATGAACTGGGATCCCATGGATCCCACAACGGCAGAGGCTACAAGTCTGGCCTGCACGGACGGATGGCGAAAGTACACGGACAAGGACATGGAAGGATGGGGCATGCTGGGCGGCATGTTCGGATCCCCTCCCTACACCAAGGAGTTGATGCGGGCCAC
>CAZSUQ010001059.1:0-1979 GCA_964609935.1 uncultured Thermodesulfobacteriota bacterium
CAAAAACGGATGAAAGCTCCAAGGGATCACCGGCGTTGTTCCTCGACAACCTGGATGATCTTCCTTTACCGGCCTGGCATCTCCTGCCCATGGAATCCTATTTCAACATCAACTTTCCCCATGGAACCCAGGTGAGGACCCAGCGCGTGGCACCCATGCTGACCAGCCGGGGCTGCCATTTTCAGTGCGGGTTCTGTGCGGCCGGTTTACTCTGGAACGGGCGGATTGCTTACCGTTCTCCGGAGAATGTCATGGCGGAGATTGAACTCCTGGTCCAGGAATACAGGGTCCAGGAGATCCATTTCGAAGACGACCACCTGACCATGGACCGGGACCGGGCGCTTACCCTGTTTGCCCTTATGGCAGAGAAGACACCTCACCTGAAATGGAACGCTCCCGGCGGCCGCTCTCCATGGAAACTTGACGATGAACTGCTGGAAGCCATGGCACGGTGCGGCTGTTATGAGGTTAATCTTGCCGTTGAATCCGGCAACAAAAGAATCCTGACCAAGATTATAGGAAAACCCAACTTCCTGGGCGAACTCCAGCGTATTGTCAACACCTGCAAACGCCTGGGTATTCTCATTAACGGCTTTTTTATGGTAGGCCTGCCCGATGAAACTAAAAAGGAAATGCAGCAGACCCTGCAGGCACCCATACGCCTTGGCTTCACAGACGCATATTATGGGAGATGGATTCCTGTGCCGGGAACGAAACTGTACAAAAAAGGGGTGACGGAAGGTATTATCCGGGAGCAGGATGTTTCCTTCTCAGACCTTCACATGACAGGACGCATTCCCAGATTCAAGGGACTCAAGCTGGGGGTCATCGAACGGTGGATTGCTCTTGCCAACTGGCGCATGAAGCTTCGTCTCCTATTTATTCATCCTAAGATTTTTTATTATCGGTATTTTCGTGTGTTGCTGAAGAATCCTTTTGTCATAACGCTCTACCTGTTTGATCAGATGAGCTGGGCATTGATGCCGAAGCTGAGGAGGCGCATTTCCAAGGGGTGGTAAGAGACTACTAACTCGTACCTTCGAGGCACTGATTCGGCAGGCGGAAAATTTCCAGCATGAAAAAAAGTGAAAGCAGGACCGATCCCTTCCAGGTAAATTCACAGAAGGCGGACAGACACTGGTGGATGGTCGGCAAATACGATTTTATCGCTCATTCCGTTGACCATTGTGTGGGGCCGGGCAATGCTTCAACCCTCGTTCTGGATGGCGGTTGCGGGGGAGGATTCCCGGCCTCCAGATATGCTGCCGGCAACAGGGTTGTGGGGATTGACGCCGATATCAACGCTCTCCATAAATCAACAGAAAGGGGCATGCGCTCCGCGGTTCAATCTGAAGTCGTGAACCTGCCGATCCGAAACAGCAGCGTGGACCGGTTCTTTATGATCGATCTCATCGAACATGTGGAAGATGACCGGATGGTTATGGAAGAGGTTCACCGTGTCCTGAAACCAGGTGGAATCCTAGTGCTTGTTGCACCTGCAGGCCCCTCACTCTATGACTCCCATGATCGTCGCTACGGACACTTTCGCCGCTACCGCCTAGCGGAAATCGAGCGCCTGGGACACACCACCAAATTCGAGAATCTACTTGTCAGCTATTGGGGTGTTCTCCTGTTTCCCCTCCTGTGGCTCATCCGGAAGGCCAGAGGCTTCCTGTTCCCAGGCAAGCATTATGACGATTTTGCGGATCCGCTGGAATGGATCAATCGCCTTCTGATTAAATATCTTCACCTGGAATCAAGCCTCGTTCGAAGTTTTAGGTTTCCCTTCGGAATATCGATCATCGCCATTTTCCGCAGTCAACAGGGAGGGAATGAGATCTTATGAAAATTGCATTCGTTCAGGACAACGGGTTGAATGAATCACTGAATTTGACTGACACAGCAGCTCTTTTGAAAACGCACAATCACACCTATGAGCTTTTCCTGGAGCGGAATGAAAGGGATTTATTTGGGGAGAT
>CAZSUQ010001060.1:0-1978 GCA_964609935.1 uncultured Thermodesulfobacteriota bacterium
GGTCGCGGAGGCGTACTCCATGTACGTCGCAGCGAAACGGGGCGAGCCCAACGCAGTAGATGGGCGCTTCTCCTTCGTCGGAACAGGGAAGAAGGGATGATCCATACCTGGATCGATGTGCTTTGCACCTGCAACATGCCGAACGGGAAGCGGATGGATCCGGTGAGCAAATGGCTCATCATCACCCGCGCCTTCAGCTTCCACCTTTCCCTGACCTCCGTGGCCGTCGGCGGCCTGCTGGCTGCGCTGGATGGTTTCTTCCATCCGCTGTTCTGGATCCTCACGGCTACGGGAGTGGTCCTGGCCCAGGGCGCGAGCAACATGCTCAACGATCTTTTCGACACCCGTCAGGGCATCGACACAGAAGACTACCCAAGACTCAAATATGCGCCTCATCCGCTCGGACACAGGCTGGTGAGCCTTGAGGGGCTGATTCTGGCCATTGTTCTCTGCATCCTGCCGGGTGTGGTCATTGCCCTTTATCTCTCCCTTCAGTGTGGATGGGGTGTGTGGGGCTTTGTTCTGGCAGGCGTGATCGCGAGTTTCGGGTATGTGGCTCCTCCCGCCAAGCTGAAACAGCGTGGCCTGGGAGAGCTCGTACAGGTGATTGCCTGGGGACCCGTCATCACGGGCGGAACTTATTTTATTATGGCCGGCGAGGTGCCTTTGAAGGTTTGGCTGGCGAGCCTCCCCTTCGGGATTGCGGTGGCCACGGCCCTGATGGCAAAATACATCGATAAGCTGGAGAAAGACAGAACGCGTTGGGTTCTGACCCTGCCGGTTATCCTTGGCGAGAGCCGGGCGAAACGTTTTGCCCAGATCCTTGTGTGGACCTTTTACCTCCTCGTGACAGGGTTGGTCTCCGCGGGCCAGCTTCCCTGGGCAGTACTGTTGGTACTCTTCTCTCTGCCGAGGGCTGCCCGTTTCCTGGCAGCGCTGCACAGGCCCCTCCCGGGAAGCATGAGGGAGGCCTTCTCTCTGGCGGAAGGTGTCGTACCCGAGCACGTCAAGGCCAAGGTCGACCCGGAGGCGTCCCTGGAGGGTTCCCTGGTGGGATCCTTCTGGTATACGAACTGGGGGGACTGGTGGAGGCGGCTGGTGGGTGTCATGCTCGTTGTGGGGCTTCTTCTCGGCGTTGTTGTCAAGGAGATTTCTTCTCTGTTTTGATCAGGCGGACCGGAAAATCCCATTCGATCTCTCAAACCGGTGCTCAACGGAAAACGTTGATAAGGGGGCGGGCAAATGGATACGAACACAAAGGAATTTGAGCTGGAGGAGCTGAAAGAGCACAACGGTAAGGACCGGTCCACCGTTTACATTGCCGTGGAGGGAAAGGTTTACGATGTCTCTGAGAGCAAGCTCTGGAAGACCGGATCGCACATGAAGCGTCATCCCGGAGGCATGGACTTGACGGAAGATCTCCCAGCCGCCCCGCACGGGCCGGAGGTTCTGGAAAGGGTCCCGGGGGTGGGCACCCTGAAGGCAGGAACCGACCCCATGGACGAAGGTGTGCCCGCGTTCCTCCTGAAGCTCTTCGAAGCGGCTCCCATGCTTCGCAGGCACCCGCATCCCATGACGGTCCATTTTCCCCTTGCTTTCTGCATGGTCGTTCCGCTGTTCAACCTCCTTTTCCTGGGGACCGGTAACACCACCTTTGAGGCCACGGCCTTTTACATGCTCGTTCTCAGCGTGCTGGGCGCGGCCGCGGCTGCAACCACCGGGCCCTATACCTGGTGGCTCAATTACGGTGCAAAGATGACATTCAACATCCGGGCAAAGATCGCCGTTTCCACCCTTCTTTTCTCACTGCTTGTTGCAGGGCTCGCCTGGAGACTCCTTGTGCCCGACGTTCTGGTGGCCCTGAGCCTTTCTTCCTGGATCTATCTCCTGCTTACCCTTTCGTACTCGGTTCTTGTGGTCGTTCTCGGGTGGTTCGGAGCCAAGATGACCTTTCCCGCTTGAATCCTTTCACCCTTTG
>CAZSUQ010001061.1:0-1975 GCA_964609935.1 uncultured Thermodesulfobacteriota bacterium
GCGTGTACTTGAGGAAGATCTTTTGGATGTGTTTCCTGCGTGACAGATCCAGATTCAAACGTTTCTTCCCCCATGATACTCGAAACCTCTCGTAAACCGTGAAGAGGGAATCTCTTTCCTATGTGGCGCCGAGCACTCTTTTTTTTCTTTCTGCTCCTCACTTTGGGAAGGCCCCATCCCCTGGCGGCTAATGCGATCGAGTTGTACTGATTGGGCTCCAGAGCCATAAGCATGGGCGGAGCTTACACGGCCGTGGCAGACGACTTTTCTGCGGCTTATTACAACCCCGCAGGACTTCCCCAGATACGCCAGGTGGATGCGGGAGTATCCATGACCTTCCTGAGCGCCGATCTCGAACACGTACGAAACATCGTGATGGGGGAGGACGACAGGAGAGATCTGGTATTCGGTGATGCAGACACCGGCATCCGTAACAATGGAGTTTTCGCCGGAGGCGTGGCTGTAGCCATCACGAAAAGGCTCGCCACGGGCGTTGGCATTTAGATCCAAAGCGGAGGGACAGGAACAAGTTGTATACGTACGCCCTTCTGTTGCGCGGGCATCCTTTTCCAAGTTACTGATGACACTCTTCACATTCGGTGGGTGAGCTGCCCTCATTCTCCTGGTGACACCTTTCCATGCACGTTACATGAATTCTTTCGCCCTCACGGTCCAGTTCAGGATCATCATGGCAGCCCGCTTCTCCACAGGATTGCCCCCATCTCCCCACATGATGGCAGGTCTTACACTTCTTGCCCTTCATCGCGTGTTTTTTATGTTTCCGATGGAAAAAGATAACTGATCCTGTCTCTGTTCCGGTTTTTTCAATCTGCACATGTCCTCTTTTTAATTCCGGCTTTTCGGACTCTTCCCCCTCCTTATTATGAAAAAAGACAACAGGACCCGATTTCGTCCCAGGCTCTGCAATCGATACCTTGCCTTTGTCCCATTCCGCCTTCCCTGAAACCCTCTCAGAACTCTTTGCAGCAACCATCACTACGAAAAGGAACCCACCTATCAAAACAAATGCGATCATTCTCGTTTTCATTGCTCACATTCCCTTCCGCTTTGATTCTTTCAAAACAGACCGAAGGATGGATACAGCCCTTTACTCAGGTTGCAATGGTTTTACCGCTTTCTCGACCGTGAACAGGCCCTCCAGCGTGTCTGCGTTTTCAAAAATGAACTTGACCCTGGCATTCCAGTATTCAATCCAATCTCTGGTTTCGTCGGGCGTTGCCTCCCCGTTGACCATGCGTTTGATCATCCTTCCACGATCCGGCGTTGAAGGAGGCTGGATCAGGGAAAGGTCATATTTGACATTCACTTGTGCGCCGGTATCGATGCGTTTTAATTTCCATACCATTTCCGAGGGAGGCGTATTCGTCATCGCGTCCTTGTAAATCAGCAACCCTCTTCTCTTATAACCAGGCCCAAAAGGCCCTCCCGGAAACCCTGTTTCCGGGGATGCGCCAGTCATATACGTCATGACCTCACCAAAAACGCCCACGATCCATTCATCCTCTGCGCCCGGCGCTTCGATCATGATTTGCCCCCGCACCGGCACCTCTCCCGGATACAGCACCTCCAGTGCCTTTCGGGTCATGACCCAGGCCCCGGCCACGGCGCCACAGGAATGGCCTGCCAGTTTCACGGCCTCCTCATAGGTATAGGGCACAGGACGGTTCGTTTGTCCAAGCAGTTCCAGGAAGGGATCTTTCATCATCATAGGAGGCACGTCAGCGATATACGCCTGCGTCCACACGGGCTCATTTGCTTCCACAAGACCCACAGCGAACATGAGGAGCAACCCTGAGAAACCCATCACTCCTATCCACCAACCTCTTCCCCTTTCGGGCCTCACCCTTGCTCTATGTATCGGGGAGCAAATACTGAAGTTCCACCTGGCCTCTTTTTCTTCATAAGCCATGGTTTTCTCCTGAGTGGATAACGACATCGAACCGTTTCGTTGTCG
>CAZSUQ010001062.1:0-1972 GCA_964609935.1 uncultured Thermodesulfobacteriota bacterium
CATTGAAATCTATTATTGAAACATATCGTCTCCCCCTTTATAGCCTGCTCCTGCCTTCGGCCCGGATTGCATAACCCACGGCACGCATGATCCGCGGTGTGCTGTCTCGAAGGTCCCCTGCAAGGGCAACGGCCGTGGGAGACGACCGGTTCTTCAGGGTGCGAACATAGGCGGTGGTGTAAAGGGAGCACTCCAGGTCCGTCATCTCGGTCACGAGGCCGCGAACACCGCTCGTGCCGAACTTCAGGGGCATGGCGTTTCTCCTGAACCCACCACGCACAAGGGGCGGGCTGGGGCTGCTTCTCGCGGACAACTAGCGGATACGGTCGTAATCGTCTTCATAGCGGACGATGTCATCCTCCCCGAGATCGTCACCGGTCTGGACCTCGATTACCCGAAGCGTTCCCTCCTTGGCCCGGTTCTCCAGGCGATGGCGGGACCGGACCGGGATAAAGACGTGATCTCCGCAGGGAACCTCCATGACCCGGTCCTCCAGGGTCACGGTGGCTGTTCCCTGCACAACCGTCCAGTGCTCCGAGCGGTGCTCGTGGCTCTGGAGGCTCAGCCTGTGCCCCGGGTTCACGTCCAGCCACTTCACCTGGTAGTGATCGGATCCGTCGATCACACGGTATCCCCCCCAGGGCTTGTTCACCTTGAGGTGGACGAGGGCCTCATCGCGCTTGTCCTCCCGCAGCTTCTCTGCGATTTTCTTCACTTCCTGGCTTCTGTCCTGCTGGCAGACCAGGAGCGCATCGGCCGTGTCCACCACAACGAGCCCCTCCACGCCGAGGGCTGCAACCAGCCTGTCTTCGGTGCGGATGAAGGTGTTCTTCGTGTCCACGGTCATCACGTTTCCCTGCAGGATGTTCCCCTGTTCGTCGTGGCCGATGATGTCGCGGAGCGCTTCCCAACTGCCCACGTCACTCCAGCCCATGTCCGCGGGGATGACGGCCACCCGCTCAGCCACCTCCATGATCCCGTAGTCAACGGAGATGGACGGCAGGCTCACGTAGATCTCCTCTGTCCCTTTGTCCTTCTGCGCCGGGTCATGGATCAGGGCGGCAATCCGGTCGAGGCCCTGATGATGTTCGGGCAGGTTCTTTTGAACCTCTTCCATGAACACATCGGCTTTCCAGATGAAGATTCCGCTGTTCCAGTAGTAATTGCCTGTTTCCACGTATTCCCTTGCCTTGTCCAGGTCCGGTTTTTCCGTGAACCGGGCCACCCGGAATGCCTGCACGGATGCATCCCCGCTCGTTTCAGGGCTCAGGGGATCACTCTTTTCAATGTACCCATAGCCGGTTTCCGGCCTCTCGGGCTTGATCCCCAGTGTTACGAGCCATCCCTTTTCCGCGAGCTCGTGCGCCTCACGGATGCGATCCGTGAAACGTGCCTGATCCTTGATGTTGTGATCTGCAGGAAACACGGCCATCGTTGCCCCGGGATCCTCTTTGAGAACATGAACCGCGGCCAGGCCGATGGCTGCCGCCGTATTTCTCCCGGCGGGTTCATCCAGGACCCTGACATTGCCGGCCCCCTGATCCAAGAGCTCTCTCCTGATCAGGCCTGCCTGGGCGCAGGTGGTCACGACCCAGATGCGTTCGTCAGGCACCAGGCCCTTCACCCGTTCGTGCGTCAGGGCCAGCATGCTTCTGTCCCCTACGATGTTCAAGAGCTGCTTGGGCATGAGTTCCCTGCTGAGCGGCCAGAAGCGCGTTCCGCTTCCGCCTGCCAGGATGATCGCGTGGAGCCTTCCCAGGGGCATTTCCTGTCTCCTCGAGTTTCCTGCCTTGGGGTGTCGCAGAGAGCCTCCGGTGCCGCATGGCCAGGGAAAACAAATCCTATTCATGGGGCCCCGGGCAGCTGTTCTGTGCCAGCGCCTGCGACACGGAGACGCGTCTGGCAACCGACTTGGTGATGCGCAGCACAGAAGACGGAATGGAGCTGTTGAGACCGGACAAGGGGGTCATCG
>CAZSUQ010001063.1:0-1971 GCA_964609935.1 uncultured Thermodesulfobacteriota bacterium
CCCTTCACTTCTTGTCCTGCTGTCCCTGGCCCTCCTCACGATCTCCCTCACAGGCTGTCCCACCACCCACGAGTGCTCCCAGGAGCCCCATTCGAGGGTTCACCCCTATGTCTTCTGGGATCAGGACGACATGGACGGGGTGGCGGGAAAGGTCGCACCGGGAAGTCCGGACCGTGCGTGGGCGCTTCCCATCTTGACGGGGATTCTGAACAGCGCCGCAAGCTGGTTGTCGGCCGACATCACGGTTCCCGACGAGGGTGGGGGATGGACGCACGAATATGTCTGCCCCAACCACGGTGCAACGCTCATCTATGATCCGGACGAGCCCTTGCAGCATCTCTGCCCCGTGGGTGGAGAGATCTGGACCGGCGACCCTTACGATGCCGCGTGGCGAAGCTACCGTCACAACTCCCTCGGCTCGGCCCTGGAGAGGCTGGGACTGGCCTTCCTGCTGGAGGAGGACCCCGGGCTGCAGGAGGCCTATGCCCTGCGTGCCCGGGCGATCCTTCTGGATTATGCAGGGAAGTACCCGGATTACCCGATCCATGACCGGTTTGGAGGCACCCTGCCCACAGGGGCCCGGACCTTTGCGCAGACGCTCGACGAGTCGGTGTGGCTGCTCAACATCGTGGCCGGATACGACTCCATCTACGACAGCGGGGTGCTGACCCAGGAGGACAAGATGCTGATCGAGGCCGATCTGCTCTGTGCCTCGGTGAACACCATCCTCCGGTACGACGCAGGCAAATCCAACTGGCAGGCCTGGCACAATGCGGCCGTGGGTTCTGTGGGATTCCTGCTCGAGGATGCGTGGCTCATCCAGCATGCTGTTGAAGGGCTGCACGGATTCCAGTTCCACATGGACGAATCGGTCCAGGAGGACGGGATCTGGTACGAGGGGGCCCTGAGCTACCACTATTACACCCTGAGCGCCTATCTCCAGCTCTCCGAGGCAGCGGAAAGAAGCGGGATCCGTCTGTACGACGACCCCAGCTACCGGATCATGTTCGACGGGCCTGTGGACACCCTGATGCCGAACCTTGAATTCCCGCGCATCAACGACGTGACCAGCACAAAGGACACGATCCGGAGCCGTGCCAACGCCTACGAAGTGGCCAACACCCGCTGGAATCAGGACAGGGAGAACTGGCTCCTCAACAGGATCTACACCACCGGCACGAACCGCTCCAGCCAGGAAGCGCTCCTGTACGGCAGCGATGTGGACGAAACGGTTTCCTACAACCTTTCCAGCGTGAACCTGACGGCAAGCGGGCTGGGAATCCTCAGGGCCGGCAGCGAACCGGACACCCTGTACACGCTCATGGACTACGGGCCTCACGGTGGGGGCCACGGGCACTACGACAAGCTGGGGATCATCCTCTTCAAGGGGCGCGAACTCCTGCCGGACATGGGCACCGTGAAATACGCGCTTCCCGAGCACGAGGGCTGGTTTACGAAGACACTGAGCCACAACACCCTGATGATGGGAGAGAAGAGCCAGGGAACGGGCGGCGAGAGTACGAGGCTCATTGATTTCTTCGGTGCACCCCAGGCCGACCTGCAGGTCATGCAGGCAACGGTGAATGAGTGGGTCTTCTCCCTGGACGGGTCTGCAACGCGCACCCTTCTCCTGGTCCGGGACGACTACCTCCTGGATGTGGTCACGGTAACCGGAGGGGAGGGGCCTTATGACCTGGTCTACCACGTCAACGCGGATGCGATTCAGACATCGGGCGGGCATGTCTTCTCGGACATCCCTCAGGCCATGGCGGACAGGTGGTCCGCCTCCCTTCAGGGCCACAGCTACCTGCGTCCCCCTTCCGACCTGGACGGCGCCCCCTGCAGTCAGATTCAACAGACCGTGACCCTGGACGGCTGGGCCGCCGTGTTCCCCATGGACGGCAGTGAAACGAAACTCCAGCTGCTTGTGTTTGTGTATTAGGTTACCACCGTGATCTTCACCGATGCCCC
>CAZSUQ010001064.1:0-1965 GCA_964609935.1 uncultured Thermodesulfobacteriota bacterium
CGCGGTTCAATTCGACCTTGCCCTCAAGTACGTATATGCCCTTTTCGTTGGCCTGTACACATGGTTCAACATGGCCGTCGGGTTGGAGTCGGCAGATTCCGAGGCCCATATGGACGGAACCAGTCGACCCATCAATAAGTGTAAAACGCTCATAACCTTCCGAGTGCTGATCGTAATCAGCCGGCACGATAAACGTCGACTCGTCAACCTTACCAACATAATGCATGACAGTCCTCCTGTATCAGACCAGGGGTCTACGAACAGAAAACCCATCGTCTTCATTAGTTTTTTTAGTAAAAATCCGGACCGGGAGGACCCGGCTTTGGTCCAACCCGGAACGTCTTGGATATCGTTCTGAGAAAACATGCATGACCGGATTGTGCCGATCCTTCAGTTCTTTTTCTTATCAAGAATGACGGCCTGCGCCTATGCATAAGATTCAGGACCTGGCCTCACTGCCTTTCACTGCGTTACGCTGATTTCAACCATCCTTTGCCCTTTAGAGACCCGACGCCCATAGCCCATGAGTGATTTAAAAAGTTATTGAATTATTTAAGGACGTCCCCAAAGTTCTTCACTTCGAGACCGTGCAGTCGGTCCCGCCGGTCAAAGTCCCAGGAGAAGCCCTGCGTTGCCATGTGCTATTCTGTCTTTCTCGGCGGGGCTCACCGGGAGTTGATCGAGGAAGGCGCGCGCCTCTGACATGGAACCAAAGGGATAATCGGCTGAGAACATGATCCGGCTGACACCGACTTCAAGCAACAGGTCGAGGAACGGTGGGAGGAAGTTGAAGCCACTGACCGTGTAGTAGAGGTTCTCTCGGAGATAGGCGCTGATCGGGCGATGCAGTTTCGTCACTTCCATCGGCATTCGGCGATCGAGTCTGGGCAGCATGAACGGAAGCGCTTCGCCCAAGTGACCGATTACAAGCTGTAAACGTGGGTATCGGTCGAATGCCCCACTGAGGATAAGGCGTAGGATATGGATGGCGGTTTCGATATGCCATCCCCAGCCCGCTGCCGCCAGCAGGCCTGTAACCTCCGCCGCATAGTTTCCCGCGTAGGAGGCATCGATCACCGGCTGCGGAGGCAGTGTAGGATGGAGGTAGATTGGGACTTGGAGTGCTTCGGCGCGCTCTAGGATCGGCCAGAAGAACTCGTCGTCCAGGTAGCGGCCCCGGGTGTGGCCGTTGATAACTGCTCCCTTGAAGCCGTGTTCACGGACCATGCGATCCAACTCATCGACGGCAGTGTCCGGCGACGTGGTCGGCAAGGAAGCGAACCCGGCGAAACGGCCCGGATGGCGCCGCACCGCGTCCGCAAGGATGTCGTTTGTATCGCGGGCAAGCCCTATTGCCTCGGCCGCGTCTAGCTGATCCACGCCGGGAGAGGTCAGCGACAGAACTTGCACGTCGATACCTGCGGCGTCCATATCCGCTATTCTGCGTTCCCCGAGATCGCACAATTGATCAAGGAGCTGGGTCGCTTGTGCCCGCTCTTTGAAATGGCACCCTGGGCCTTCAATAAAGGCAGGGGTTGCGAAGTGCTCTTCAAGCGTGATTGTTCTGATCGTAGTCCTTGACATTTTTGGTTCGCTGTTCATAGTAGTTACCTCATTTAAGAGTTTCTTTTTTGTATATCCTTTCTAAAAAGCTCTTTGATATCTTCTCTTATCGCTTAAGGCAAAATGGACTTTCCCATTTTTCCCTCTCCTTTCTCGTTAATGGTTTGTCACTATAGTCAATAAAGACCTTGATGAACCCAATTTTTAAACTGCAATATCATCATAAAATCGTGCGAAACTAATTGATATATAAGGTGCCAACCACAAGAATCCAATCCCCAAGGTGATAACACATAACACGGCCCACCCTAAAAAACGGCAGCTAAAACAAAATAATTTCCATTTGTTTCCATACATTATCTTTTTACTCTTTGTAATTGCCTCCAAAGGACCGATTGAATC
>CAZSUQ010001065.1:0-1964 GCA_964609935.1 uncultured Thermodesulfobacteriota bacterium
CGGCGTGACGATCGTGGCCCTCGGGGCCCGGCTGCTGCCTGCCCTGTGGGAAGCCACGTCCCGGGAGACCTTCTCTCTCGGGCTCGTCACCATGGGCGGAAGCCTGGGGCTGCTGTTCGCCCCCAGCGTACCCCTCATCATCTACGGCGTGATCACCGAGACCCCCATCGGCGACATGTTCATTGCAGGCGCCATACCCGGCGTGCTCATGCTCATCATCCTCTGTGTCTTCGGTGTCGTGGTTGCCACGCGGTCCGGGATCAAGCGGACCCCGCTCCGATGGAAGGCGGTGGGCGAGGCCCTGTGGGACGCCAAATGGGAAGTCCCCCTTCCCATCGTTGTCCTGGGCGGCATCTACGGCGGGTTCTTCGCTGTGAGCGAGGCGGCGGCGGTGACCGCCTTCTGGGCCCTCGTGGTGGAGGTGTTGATCTACCGTGAGATCTCCTTCTCGCAGCTCAAGCAGGTCATCCGGGACAGCATGGTCATGGTGGGCGGAATCCTGATCATCATGGCTGCGGCCATGGCCTCCACGAACTACTTCATCGATGTGGACGTGCCGCAGGCGATCTTCGACTTCATCCAGAGCTTTGTCAGCACGAAGCTCGTGTTCCTCATCCTTCTGAACTGCTTCCTCTTCATGCTCGGCATGCTGCTGGACATCTTCTCCGCCCTTGTGGTGGTGGTGCCCATCATCACGCCGGTGGCTCAGGGGTATGACGTCAACATGGTCCACCTGGGGATCATTTTCCTGGCAAACATGCAGATCGGCTATCTCACGCCTCCCCTGGGAATGGGCCTGTTCATCTCCAGCTACCGGTTCAACAAGGGGATCCTCCAGATTACGATGGCATGCCTTCCATTCATTGCCATGCTGATCGGATCGGTTCTGGTCATTACCTACTGGCCGGACCTGAGTCTCTTCCTGCTTCGATTGATGGGAAAACCCTACTAGCCCATCTTGTGTAACGGATTCGTGGGATGAGCATACGGAGAACCTGCATCATCACCTCACGTTGTCTGAAAACAGCTTTCTTCGGTCTCCTCATCGGCTGGTTCCTTACCGGCCCGTCCCATGCAAACACATGGAGGACATTCGGCTACGGTCCCCGTGCGGTGGCCATGGGGGGTGCATTCTGTTCCGTGGCAGACGACTACTCCGCAGGGTATTACAACCCTGCCGGGCTTCTGCTTCAACCCGGCACCAAGTTCGGCTTCGGCTTCCAGTACGTGAAACAGAACCTGGAGGCCAACGGAGCGGAAGTGGAGATGTCCAGGGACTCCAATGCCCTCTTCCTGGGCGGCTCCATGATCCTCCCCTTCCACGACGAACTGGAAAATCGGATTGCGGTTGGATACTACTTTTACCAGCCCCTGTTCTACTCCCTGGATCTTCTGGTCCCGGAAACGACCCTTCCCCAGTTCCCTGTGCTGGAGTCCATGTCGCGGATGCAGATCATCCACCTTGCCATGGCCTTTGACATCATCCCGGGCATATTGATCGGCGGAGGGATCTCGGTCTCCAGCGATCTCGGCGGGGTGTTGGACCTGCAGCCGGGTGTGGGCGGATTCGGAGGCGTGGAAGAGATTGTTTCCTCGGTGGACCAGGAAGTACATCCCATTCTTTCGGGAACTGCCGGCCTGATCATCAGGCCCGGCACCTTCCTGCCCAAACTGAAGCCTCTGACCATCGGGTTTACCTGGCGGGACGAACATTTCCTCGACCTGGACATCCCGGTTTCCGTTGTGCTGTCCGGATTCATCCTCGCACTCGACCTGACCAGCGCCTTTCTGTATACGCCCACCCAGTGGGTGGGGGGAATCTCTTATCAGGTCACTCCGGACCTGCTCTTCTCCTGTGACGTATCCTACAACGAGTGGTCCGGCTACCGGGTACCCAGCCTCACGATTGCCACGGCCATCGATATCCCTCTCATCGTTCTGAAAGAAGGGATCAACGAACCGCC
>CAZSUQ010001066.1:0-1961 GCA_964609935.1 uncultured Thermodesulfobacteriota bacterium
CGGGGTAAGCTTCTTGAGATATTTGTCATCGTCGTTGGCAGGATTATAGCCAGCCGTCACCGGTATCAGTGTTGGTCGCTGATAATCTGACTTATCCCCGTACGCGTCGCCCCAGGCGTTCACCTCGGCCTGTTCCTGTTTCTCAGCAGCGGCTGCTGCCTTGGCAGCCTGCGCTGGTGTTTGTCCTCGTTTTGAGGACGGCGTGCCCTTGATTCGGCGTTTGTGATGCCGAACCTGTACGTCCTTGTGCGGCTTTGTTGGATGGCCGCGTGTGTGCGTTCTTACATCAGTCTCATAGGTCATGTAAATCACCTTACTCCATCGCCGCCGCAGACGGGACAGATAGTTTGATCCCACATTGGCCCGGCATAGCCCTGTCCATCGCATTCTGGGCAAATCTCGGTTTCTTTAATCGCCGCGGCCTTGGCGGTAGGTACTTTGGTAGGGGCCCCATCCCTGGATCTCTTGGACCCGTGGATTGCTCTTGTATGCTTCCGGACATCCACCTTCTTCTGTGGCTTGGTAGGGTGTCCACGCTTGTGCCCTCTCACATCGGTCTGGTAACTCATAGATATCACCCGTCCTGGATAACGACGACATCACCGTCCTCAAATGAGAATCGATCGAAATCGTGCCCTTCATCGGTCTTCCCCTGGGTCCATTTACCCCGGACCCGCATGGCATTTAAGCTCATTATCCGAAGGCGATCCTGTTCCCTGAAGGCCTTGTTATAGCTCCAGGCGTCCTCCGAGTCAGCGTCTCCCCAATACGTTGCGTTCAGGTAGTCATCAATCTTATTCATCCGCCGCTGGAGGTGCGGCTTTAGCTGTTGAGAGGTGAGCCAATCTCCTTTCTTGACATGGATCACGACCTCCTCGGGGTAGGGTGGTTTCTCCCACCGCTTAACAGCGTTGCTGTTCTTCATCGCCGTTGAGATCGCTCTCTTCAGGTTCTTCGGTTTCTTTGGTGGTGGGTTCGTGTCCCAGCTCTTCTCCTCGGAGTACAGCTTCACCGTTCCGGTGGTGTACTCGATCTCCACCGTTCCATCGGGAAGGGTGTGGCGGGTACCCCCGACCCCGGAAAGGTAGAGGCGCTTCATATCCTCGAGCCGCTGGATCTCCCTCTCTGCAGCTTCCATGTCGGCCTCGGTCCCTGCTTTCCAGGACCACCCTTTCCTTCCATCAATGACCGCCCGGATCCGCTTGTTAAAGGCCTGCTCGACGATCCTCCGTTCCGACCATCCCTCGACCCAGGGATCATCTCGGTCGATTCGGATGTCGGGCGGATAGGGTGGTTTGTCCCAGGCGCTTATATTCTGCATGGGGACGAAGGTGGTCCTCCACCGCTCGGCGGTCTTCTTCGCCTCCTCAACGGTGCGGAAGGATCCACGGAACTCGCCGGTTCTCTCCCGAACCTCGAACCCGCCGGTCGCCTCGTTTTCAATGATCACTGCCGAGGCGTCATCGAGATCTCCCTCTTCCGGAGCGTCCAGGTAGTAACACTGTTCTCCAGGCATACACCCTGGATCATGGGTCCACCGCTCCTTCGAGGAGCCCCTGGAGGCTGCCGCCTTTGCGCTCTTCACCCGGGTAGGTTCTCCGTTCCTCGAGGCAGCCCGACTCCCCTGGATCGTGCGTTTGTGTCTCCTGACATCGACCTCTTTGGAGGGTTTGGTCGGGTGGCCGCGCTTGTGCTTTCTCACCGTGGTTTCATAGGTCATGTAACCGCTCTCCTTAGTGTTCCTCTGGGAACATGATGGTGAACCCCTCAACCTCATTGAACGTGAGCCAGAGGGTCTTCTTCTCAGTTCTGCGTGGGGTCTCCTGGAAGAGTACCTGGAACGTAGTGAGCCCCATTTCGTACCGCATCTCATCCCGGGACATCCCACTCGCCTGAAGACGCCGTAACTTGGCGTTGTAGGCACGGGATGCCATCCAGAGGACATCATGGCATCGGCCCGT
>CAZSUQ010001067.1:0-1956 GCA_964609935.1 uncultured Thermodesulfobacteriota bacterium
CCTGCGTGGACCTGGCCGACGTCAGCGGTGATGTGTACGATGTTGATTTCTTTCTTTCCGGCGACCCGGGCTCTATGGCTGTGACCGAGACAACCGTCCACAAGCTTAACGGCCAACCCTATTATACGTGGAAGCAAAAACCTGACCGCACCTGGGCACGCATCCCGGCAGAAAAAGCGTCGCAACGCGAGCTTGGCGTTATCCGCGATTGCGACAAGTTTGACTTCCTCTACCGGGTAACGCTGCCCGAAATCACCGGTGCTGCCAGGATGTGGCTTCCCTTCCCTGCCACAGACACGTTCCAAACGGTCGAAGTAAAAACAATCAGCGTGCCGGGTAAACAAAAGATTTTGAAGGAACGTGAATACGGCAACCAGATTCTTTTCCTTGAACTGGGGCCCGCTGACAGCAGGAAGCCGGTTGAGATCCGGTTCCAGGTAGAACGCCTGGAGAAGGCCGTTTATGCTGCGCAAGAACCGGTACCGGAAAAATTCAGCGTTCCTGATCGTTCGGAAAAAGGCGCCGTGGTCTTCCGGGATATTGCCGAGAAGGTCGTGAAGGGAAAGAAGGATGACCTCATGCGCGCCAGGGCTCTGTACGATCACGTTATCGACCGCATGCGCTACATGAAGTACGGTTCGGGTTGGGGCAAGGGTGACGCGGTTTACGCATGCCACTCGCTCACCGGGAACTGCTCGGATTTCCACTCATACTTCATTGCCCTGGCGCGGTCCGTAGGCATTCCCGCGCGCTTCGCCATTGGCGCATCGATCCCTTCAACGCGCAATGAGGGCGGGATAGCCGGGTACCATTGCTGGGCCGAGTTTCTTGCGGACGGAAAATGGTGGCCCGTGGACATCAGCGAGGGGGACAAGTATACGGCCCTGGCTACGTACTATTTCGGCCATCATCCGGCCAACCGTTTCGAGCTCAGCAGGGGGCGTGACCTCCAGGTCGAACCGGGTCCGGCGTCGGGACCCATGAATTTTCTTGCATATCCTGTGCTGGAAATTGGCGGCCAACCCGTGAAAGCCAATGTCGAGTTCTCTTTCACCAGAATTTTTCCACGGAATAAGTATGGTTCAGGTTGTCCCGACCCTATGTGAATCGAATCACGGCATCTGCGTAAGGCAGGTTTCGGCAGTCCCCGGAAAATCCTGACAATGACTTGAAACGCTGGAAATCATTTGATCGGTTGATGTCAGCCGGGGTCATCGTTTTACGATAACTTTTGAAGATACTCTGAAATACCGAACGATGTCCGGCCATTCCATCTGTACTCTGTCAGGGCTTCATGAACGACGGTCGCTTTGCCTTCGTGCTGCTTGTGAAGATGAAACACACTATGGACCCGCCCGGTGACTTCCATATGAAAGCCGCTGACGTCTTCTATGCGGAATCGCACCGTTTTCTGCGTGGTCCCGTCTGCTTCAAAATCCGTCTCGAGCATAAAGTCTCTTAACGGATAGTTCTGACCGTCACGGATAATGTACCCCAGAAGCAAGTCAACTTTGCCAATCACGATACGGCAGAGGTTCAGCCCCAGATCTTCCCCAAATTCCACAGACAGCCAGGTCCATTTCTCAGGTGCAAACCAGTCCCGCACTCCCCAGGAATGGTCTCTGTGACCGATTGCATCAATGGGGATAACCCGATCGCCAATTCGAAAGGTTCCTGTATATGTCCCGGCCTGCTCATAGTGTTCGGCCGCGATCTTCCGGATGCCGTTCAGGTCGGCCAGGCCAAACCCTTTCCGGACCATCTGACGGGCAACACCTCGGGCATACAAGCTCTTTGCATTGTGAGCTTCGCTGACAGCCGAATACACACAATCCATCTCGATTTCGACAAAATCACTGTCTTCTTTTTTCTCAAATTCATGAATCAGCCGCTGAACTTCCGGTCCGGATAGTTCAGCCGGGTTCCTGGCCCCAAAGATCTTTTTCAGATACAGCC
>CAZSUQ010001068.1:0-1953 GCA_964609935.1 uncultured Thermodesulfobacteriota bacterium
AAAGGGGAAGTAGATCCACTCAGAACATAATCATACTCGCACCATAATCGCCAGCAAGTCACAAATCGATCAAGTATGATATTTCTGTCCGAAATAGATTGTCTGGCATTCATAGGGATAGGATGCTTTTGGGGCTTCTTTTCAGGTGCCAAAGCACAATAAGCCCCTTATTTTCAAGTTGCTATATCGTAGAGATTAAACTGTATGCAATATTACCGTACCGGACCCGCCTTTTGCCCTGAATCCGAATCTTCTTGACACATTGAAAGGGCTGTGTTACGTAATTAGGAAAGTCCGAATTTCGAATTATATTGTTTCTGCACTCACCTTCAGACACCCCTTCGAAGGAGGTTTCTTGTGAGATCCCACAGCATCCTCTTCATCATGGTCGCATTGGGTTCCGTCTTCTTCCTGTTCCCCTGTCACGGGCTTGCCGGTTCACTCACGCGCATCGGAGCCGAGGCCGACGGCAACGCCTCCGGGGAGATCACGGCCTTTGAGGGAGACAAAGGGCTCGAGTGCCCCGCAGATTACAAGAAGGGGCAGTTTCTTCCCAATCCGTACAAGGATGAAAAGCCCCTGTTCCGTATCGATCACACAAACGTGAGCCAGTACAAGGACCGGCTTTCCCCGGGGCAGATCGCCAGGGTGAAACGAAACAAGAATTTCTACATGACGGTCTACCCCACCCACCGCAACACGCAATACCCCGAGGAGTTTTATGCGGCAACGGAAAAGAGTGCGAAATCCTCCTATCTCGACGAAAAGAACATCCTGCAGGGCTTCAAGGGTGGCGTCGCCTTTCCTGCGCCCAAGAACGGGATTGAAGCCATATGGAACGTCAAAAGACCCTATGCCGGAGACGACGCCTATATCGTTGATTGCCGCAGGGTGGTCAGCCCCAACGGCAAGATCAAGAAATCCATCCGGAGAACGAATGTCCTCACCTACGATGAGAGGAGGGTAAAAAGCAAGATCAATAATCCGGATAATATCTCGTACAAGCTTCTGGCCTATTACACCTACCCTGCGGACGAGGCAGGCACCACCTACCTGACGTTCGGGTACCTGGACGACGACCGATTGGAAGACACCTGGCTCTATCTGCCGACTCTCCGAAGGGTCCGGCGCGCTCCCACCTTTACCGGTGGCGGACAACTGGAGGGGGAAAGCACCATGGATGATCTGGGGTTTGAATTCCGGGGACCCGTCAACGACTGGAACTGGAAGCTCCTTGGCAAGAAGGAGATGTATGTCCCCATGAACAACTACGATATGTGGAAAATCGGAACCCCGGACAAGGAGGAGTGCCTGCCCGGTGATATCAACCCGGCCCGCTTGCGTTATGAGTTGCGCAGGGTCTGGGCCGTGGAGGGAACTGCACGGGAAGGGCTCAACCACCCCTACTCAAAGCGGGTCGGGTACTACGACGAGGACACCTGGCAGCCCGCGGTGGGGGACCGGTACGACAAGCGAGGAAATATCTGGCGGGTGTTGGAATGGTACACGAGCTATGACTATTGCCAGAAGATGAGGGCGGTTCCAGCCCAGATGTATCTCAATGTCGAGTCCGGGAGATACGAACTTACAGGGGGATGCCGGACCGAGAAGACGCTTACGGGCATCTATGACACCGGTTTGCCGGAGTCGGATTTCACCGTCCAGTCCATACGGAAACAGGGAAGATAGTCCCTGACGTTCCGGCGAAACCAGGATTCTAATCGATGCAGCAATCCGGAGGGGAGTGACTCTGGAATCCTACGACGTTTTCATAGCCGGTGGAGGCATCGGCGGCTCTGTGGCTGCCCGGTTTTCGGCCCAGGGGGGATTGAAGACGCTTTTCGTGGAGAAATGCAAGACCCCGAGGACCAAACCCTGTTCAGGCATCCAGTTCCCTTATTTCCAGAAGATCCTGGGAGAAAAGATACCACGGGAACGCCTGTGCAATTTTCA
>CAZSUQ010001069.1:0-1953 GCA_964609935.1 uncultured Thermodesulfobacteriota bacterium
ACCACACATCAGCTTTCCCGCTGGTGATGGTATCCAGAAGCACGGATGGGATGGATTGGTAATAGTAGAACGCGGCAACGGATTCGTCCCCGATGGCACGTCTGGATGGGAGGTGAGTGCCAACAGTGACGTTGGAACCAAGGCAAACACCGACTATCAGCATCGCACACGTGATCCGCTCGGTCTGACACCGGACCGGACCACGATTGTATTCGTCACCCCTCGCCCCTGGGCAAACAAGGACCAGTGGGCCAGGGCACGCCGTGAAGAGGGCCATTGGCATGATGTTCGCGCATTTGACGCTGACGACCTGGAGACCTGGCTGGAACTTGCCCCGGCCGTTCACCACTGGCTTTCCATCCGTCTCAACAAGCGCCCTGCGGCAGCCGTGGACTTGCAGACCTACTGGGATGATCTGGCTCATGTAGCGGACCTATGCCTGACGCCGGAGATGGTCCTTGCCGGTCGTGACGAGATCTGTTCCGCGGTTCGGCAATGGCTGTTGGATCCTCCGCGGCCCCTTGCCCTCAGCGGTGAATCTCCTGAAGAAGCACTCGCGGTGTTTTCGGCCGCGGTCCAGCAACTGGATCTTCAGCTACGTGAACTATGTTTGTCACGAGCCTTGGTGGTTGACAACGTGGAGGCCTGGAGACAGCTCGCGGTCACCGACCAGCCATTGATTCTCGTCCCCCGGTTCAATGTCCGGGAGGCCATGGGGAGTGCTCGCCGCCACGGCCACCATGAGGTGATACCCATGGGGCGCTCGGGCGGCGAGGAAGCGAATGCGATACGCATCCCCCCTGTCTCGAGAAGGGAGGTTTCACAGGCCCTGATCTCCGCAGGGATACCTTCGGCCCGCGCCGGGGACCTTGCTCAGATGGCGCACCGAAGCTACGACGCGTTTTTCAGGAAGGTGATGATATGCCCCGAGCAGATGCTTCCATGTTGGGCACAACATGATACCGCCCGCGAGGTAGTACCATTCATGTTGGCGGGTTCATGGAACGCCTCCTTGGATGGTGACCAAGAAGCGTTGTCTGCCATCGCCAGGGTGCCCTACGAGCAACTGGAAGATCGGCTGGTGCGCTGGGCAAACGAGCCAGATCCCCCTGTCAGACGGATTGGTTGTCGCTGGGACGTGGTGTCCAGAGGCGATGCCTGGACGGACCTGGTGCAGTATCTCACCGGCCCCGATCTGGAAGGATTTGCAGAGGCCGCCGTTCAAGTTCTGGCGTCGCCGGATCCGATGTACGACCTGCCCATCGGAAGACGATGGATGGCGAACGTGATGGGGCACGCGCCTCGTTATTCCCGGGCACTGAAGGATGGTCTCGCTGGTACTCTTGCCATCATGGCTGTTCAGGGGGCGACAAGGCAGCTGTCTAATCAGCGCTGTGCCGAGGATTGGGCTGCGCAGGTTGCGAGGCGAGTGCTGGAGCGCGCTGGGGAGGACTGGCGAATCTGGGCATCGCTCACGCGTCAACTCACAATACTGGCAGAGGCAGCCCCTGATGTTTTCCTTGCTGCTGTGGATCGGGACCTTTCAGGCGAGTCTCCGCTGCTGGCACAACTGTTCAATGAACAAGGTGATCCACTGTTCAGTTCCTCCCCACACACAGGGCTGCTCTGGGCGCTGGAGATGCTCGCCAGATGCGCCGACCATCTCGGCCGATGCACCCTGCTCCTGGCCAGATTGGCTCGCTTTGACCCAGGAGGAGAACTGACCAATCGACCGAAAAACAGCCTCACCGAGATTTTCCTCCCATGGCATCCGCAGACCACGGCACCGCTTGAGCAACGTCTCCAGGTACTCCAAACCATCCGGGACAGGGAGCCGGAGGTAGCATGGTCTCTGATGTTGACGCTTGTCCCCAGGCACTATGGTGCGGCACACACCACGCCGAGGCCTCAATGGAGGAATTGGGGACCCGATGAACACCCTGAAGTGAGGCC
>CAZSUQ010001070.1:0-1948 GCA_964609935.1 uncultured Thermodesulfobacteriota bacterium
GTTTTCAAGCGAATTGCCAACGAGGACTCAGCGGTCTGCGCAACCTTTTTCTTTGCAGTGCGCCATGACCTCTTTCAGCAGGCCGGGGGATTCGATGAGAGCATAACCGTCCCTACCGTGGAGGACGAGCAACTGGGGTACCTGCTTTTTGAACGGAATGTCCGGATTCGTGTATGCCCGGAACTGCAGGTCCATCACCTTCCTCGGTATGAACTCACCCGGTTCATATCCAGAAGGTTCCGGATGGCCTACCAGCAATCAAGAACCTTCATGAAACGTGACGCCAGGATCGGCCTGCCCGCGTTTCTGCGCATGAACGCTCTCCGAAAAACACATCACATGCCTTCCTTCCTCCTGGGCATCCTTCTGCTCCCTGTTGCTTACGTTGCACTTGCCGTTTTTCTTCTGGCGCAGAACGTCACGGCGCTCGTTCTCTTCATGGCCGGGATGGCATCGATTTTCGCCCTCAATGCGGGACTCCTCTCGGCCTTGATGCGGTTGTCCTCGAAACACCGTTGGGGGCTTCCCCTCCTGTTTCTCCTGGACCTGCATGTCCTCTGCCTGGGAATTGCAGGAGGTTTCTGGGGAAGGTTCAGGAGGGCAGGTCCATGAAGGCCATGCTCGTCGTACCCCCATGGAGCATTAGCGAGATCCGTTCCAAGGACACGCAGGCGATCGCAGGTGCCTGGCCCCCTTCCGGGATCATGTACATCGGTGCGGTTCTCAAGGATCACGGGATCTCGGTTCGAGCCCTGGATGGACTCTTCTATGAGGAGGATGCATTCCTTCAAGAAGTGAAGGAATACGCTCCCGATTTCCTCGGGGTCTTTACGATTACCCCCTTCTGGCAGAAGGTGAAGCGATTGATCCCAAAGGTGAAGAGGGTCCTGCCTTCCACCTTCGTGGCCATTGGAGGGCACTACCCCTCCGCTGCGCGGGAGAGGTGCCTGGAAGAGGAGCCTCTGCTGGACGCCGTGGTGGTCAACGAGGGGGAGTTCACAACGCTGGAAATCGTCACCCGTCTCATGAACCGGGAGACGCTCCAGGGGATCGAAGGCAGCATCGTCCGTTCGGGAAACGAGATCCTTTCAAACCCACTGCGCCCCTTCATCGACCCCCTGGATCAATTGCCCATTCCCGCCATCGAACTGTTCCCGTGGAAGAGATACCGTCCCTCTTACGGACAGGTGTCCCGCACCCCTGCTTTTCAGGTGATCAGTTCAAGGGGATGCAGCAACCAGTGCCTGTATTGCTACAAGATGTATGGCGGGACCATCCGGATGCGAACGCCGGGGAATGTGGTTGACGAGATGGAACACTATGCGAGGAGGTTCGGTGTCAAGGAGATCAAGTTCTGGGATGAGTCCTTTACCTATGATCCGGGCCGTGTCGCCGGGATCTGTGAGGAGATTTTCCGAAGAAAACTGGATCTGACCTGGTGGGTTTCCGCCAGAGCGGACATGGTGGATGAGCCTCTGCTTCGCCTCATGAAGAGGGCAGGGTGCTGGTGCATCAATTACGGTGTGGAATCCGCGGTTCAGAAGAACCTGGACACCTTACGGAAAAACCTCACGACCGAGCAGATCTCCCAATCCATCGACAGGACACACAAGGCCGGCATCAAGACCTACCTGACGTATATTTTCGGCATCCCGGGCGAAACCTACGAGGATGGGTTGCAGACGATCGATTTTTCCATTCGAAAGAACTCCTTTTACGCGGAGTTCTTCCCCATCACGCCCTGGCCGGGGACGGATTTGTGGAAAGACGAAGCTTATGGGCACCGGATCCGCGACCTTTCCAAGATGACCATGCTGCAGGACAAGGTTGCATTCGTTCCGCATTCCATGTCCGAGGAGGAACTCGAAGGATTGCTTGGCCTGGCCTACAAGAGGTTCTACCTGAGACTCCGCTTTGTTCTGGGAAGGATCCGATCGATTCGGAGCGG
>CAZSUQ010001071.1:0-1947 GCA_964609935.1 uncultured Thermodesulfobacteriota bacterium
CCAGGATGCCCTCGTTCACGTTCTCCACCACGTTGCGGTACTTCTCTTCCGACTCCCGCAGCGCCTCCTCCGCCCGATTCCGCTCGGAGATGTCGCGCGCTACGAGCATCACGCCCGAAGGTCTGTCCTGCTCCACGAGCAGGGTCGAGCTTACTTCCACCGGTATCCGCTTCCCCTCCTTGTGGATGAACTCCGCCTCGTACAGGAAAATGCCCTTCTCTCCGGTCTTCCGTCTGGCCAGGTTCTCCGCGATCCGCTCCAACTGATCCTCCGGAACCACCTCCTTGATGTCCTTGCCCGACAGTTCCTGTTCGTTGTATCCGCTCATATCCAGGCCGCTCCTGTTGACATAGACGACCCTTCCCTCCAGGTCCAGGATCAGGATGATCTCCCTGGCGGTCTCGGCCAGGACGCGGTACCTTTCCTCGCTCGCCAGCAGGGCCTTCCGGGCTCGCCCGTGTTCAAACATGGCGCCCAGGATGGCGCCGGTGGCCTTCAGCGCGTCTATCTCCACCCCTGACCATTCACGCTCCCCCTTGCATTCGTCCAGCCCCACGAACCCCCACCAGTCACCTCCCACGAAGATGGGCACGGCCACGATGGATTGGATGGCCTGCGGGACCAGGATCTCCTTCTCCGATGCCGGAAAATCCTTCACATGCCCCTGAATGATTCCGCCCCTTCCCATGATATCCACCCATCGTCCCATCCCACCCTCCTGCCATGAGACATCATGCAGGTCGGGATTGTCCATCTGGGACTCGATCCCCGGGGCCGTCCATTCAAAACGCTGGCTGGCCAAAAGCGCTCCGTCCTCTCCAGGATGGTTCTCGAAGATGTAGATGCGGCTCACGTCCGTGACCAGGCCCAGGTGAACGATGAAATCCTGTACCTTCTCCTTTTCCGGGGAACCCACCCTCAGAAATCGTTCAGCAGAGGTTCCCACAGCTTCAAGAATGGCCTCGCTCTGGCGAAGGGCCTCCACTGCCTGTTTCCGCTCGGAGGCCTCGAGATTCAGTGTCCCGACGGTCCTCTGCAATTCCCCGGTTCGCTGCTCCACCTGGGTTTCCAGCTCCTTTTCATGCTGTTTGCGAATCTCGCGAAAGCGGTCCATGAGCGCAAGAGAGAGCACGAACCCGCCCAGGCAAAAGCCCAACGGCATGCTGTTCAAGGCGAGGAAATAGGGCTCGATCGCCCCGATCACAGCAAGGGAAAAACAGAAGGCCGAGAGAAAGAACAGGATCCAGGCCGCGAGGAAGTAGCGTGCGGGACGAACCCCCCTGCGGAGAAAGAGGATGGAGGCAGCGATGATCACGGTGATGAGGATCATGGCCACGTAGGAAACGAGTGTCCTCGCAAGGGGGACGTTTAAGAACGCGAGGATAGAGCAGAAGGCAGAGGCCCCTGTCAGGATGAGGATGACCCTGTCGATGCCGGGAGAGTTATCTCTCGTGTTCAGGAAGCTCCTGGTAAACAGCAGCCCGAAGAACGCCACGATCCCGGCAAAGACCACGGGAGATGTGACGGTCCACCAGGGGAAGCCGGGCCAGAGACGTTCCTCGGCCAGGCCGCTGAGCACCATCTGATAGATGCCGAAGCTCAGGATGAAGAGCACATAGTACAGATAGGCCCTGTCCTTGAGAAACAGGAAGAACAGGAGATTCAAGACCGCCAGGACCGCCAGCGTGCCGAGGATGAGCCCGAAGACGATGTGTTGATTCTGATCGTGCTCGATAAATGCGCCGGGCTTCCAGATGGATACGCCCAGAAACATGGTGGACCGGGTTTCGAACCGCATGGTAACGATCCACTCGCTGCCGGGATCCATCTTCAGGGGGAACATGGGATGGAAGTGCTTGACCACCTTCCGGTTCCAGGGGACCTGGGTCCCGCCCGTCCTGTGAATGTATTCGTTCCATGGTCCGGGAATGAAAAGGTCCACCCGTT
>CAZSUQ010001072.1:0-1179 GCA_964609935.1 uncultured Thermodesulfobacteriota bacterium
ATCAACTGGCCCCATTAGCCGATCATGGGTGGCGCCTTTAGGGCGATCATCAACAAGGCCGTCTCCCGATTGTCGTCCTTTCTGAAAAAAGAAGAAGCGACTACTTCACAGACTACTTCACACACCAAAAAGGGGTCAGGCCACACGACCTAACCCCTTGATTTTATTGGCTCCCCAGGACGGACTCGAACCGCCGACAAGGTGGTTAACAGCCACCTGCTCTGCCAGCTGAGCTACTGGGGATCAATTCTTTTTTCGGTTTAGATATGAACCTTTAGATTATTAAGGACAAGGGGAAGAAAGTCAATATTCTGCAGGCTTGAACAGAGGATGCCGCCTCACTCGCCGCCCTCGATTCCCCTCACCAGATCCTCCCCAGCCCGCCTCGCCTCCTCCAGGTACTCGGCGTGACTGAGGACCGCACCTTCGAAATCCAGCTGCCTGTACAGAAGGGATTGCCAGGGGTCCACGTCCAGGACATCGAAGAAGTACCTGACCGTAAGCAGGACGCCGTCAAAGAGCTTCTTCCCCTTGGTGGCTCCCACGGAGATGAAAAGGCCCCGTCGCTTCGGAGTCCCGGGCACCTTTTCGCCCGCCCCCCCGCGCCCCTCGAGCAGGTACTTTTTCACCCACAGGGACTGGCAGCGGTCCATGAGGATCTTGGTGTGGGCGCTCACGGTATAGAAGAAGATTGGCGAGGCCAGCATGATGCCCTGGCTTGCCATGAGCTGGTCGTACACCCTCTGGAAATCGTCCTGGATGATGCACCGGCCCGTCTTCCTGCACCCGTAGATCTCCATGCAGGGCGAAATGTCCAGGTCGCGCAGCACCATCTCGTCCACGTGGGCACCTGCGTCCCGGGCGCCCTGCACGGCCTCCCTGAGCAGCAGGGCCGTGTTGCCCTTGCGCCTGGGGCTTCCGTATATCGCGATCACGTTGGGCATCTATCCTCCCGGAGTCTTTGGTATGATGCGGGACCCTTCGCCCGAGCGGACCATACCGTAAAAAATGATCTCAACGCCCTGCTTGAGCACATCCTCCAGTTCCATTCCCATGAGTTCCAGGTTCCTGCGCTCTTCCAGCAGCATGATACCGTCCATCATGCCCCACAGGGAGCAGGTGGCCTTCCAGGGATCCATCCGGGCCCCGAGATCCGGTACGAGCTGACGAACACCATCA
>CAZSUQ010001072.1:1189-1946 GCA_964609935.1 uncultured Thermodesulfobacteriota bacterium
TCCCGTCGGAGATCACCTCCTCAATGGTTTGCAGCAGGGCCGCGGCAAGCCTCGTCAGGTGGGAGACCATCTCGTCCGGCTCCACGAAATCAAAGTCTTTCTGCCTGAGGTGGAGGATGGACAGGATGTCAAAGTAGTCGCGGTGCTCCCGGTAGAAACGGAAGTAAGAGCTGGCAACGGCGGAAAGCCGTGCAAGGGCCGTCATGCCCGGCCAGGACACGGCCTCCTTCATCATGGCATGGCAGATCTGGATCCCCTCGGCATAAAGGGTTCGGAAGATCTCTGTCTTGCTTGAGAAGTAGGTGTAAAAGGTCCCTGTCCCGTAGCCTGCGGCCTCGGTGATCATCTCGATGGAGGTGCTCTGGTAGTTGTGCTCGGAGAACAGCCGGCGTGCGGCATCGAGCAGCCTTCGCCGCTTGACCTGCTTGTCCTGGTCCGTACGGGCACGTTGTTTCTTGACCGTCTGCATCCTGTCCACCTCGAATCCTGGCATGCATACCGTAAAGGCCCCTGGAACGTCAAACGCATTATAGCTGAATGTATGTTCGATTAAAAGGGAAATCTTGGAATTTTTGTGTGAATCGCATCTGTCCTTTAAATAATGTGATGAATTTGATCATTAAACCAAAGATTTTTATTGACATGCCAGGAAAACAGCGGTAACATCCAGCTAACCGAATATATATTCGGTTACGAGATGCAACAAATGACCCGCCCTGGTTGATCAGGCGGTGGAATGAACAACACCGACCTGAAG
>CAZSUQ010001073.1:0-1942 GCA_964609935.1 uncultured Thermodesulfobacteriota bacterium
GGAAGACAATGTGTTACGCAAAATAAGTTAACAAAAAATGAGGGGATCCCTCAGGAATAGAGGAGAAGGCCATGTGCACACCAAGAATCCCTCGAATCCTGATGCTCACAACCCTCATGGTCGTGGTCATCGCCATGCCCGTGGCCGGGCTCATGGGCTGGAAGAAGCAGTTACCCAAGACGCTCCCCTCGGCGCGTGCTTTCCACGCCATGGCCTACGAGGCGCTCCGTCAAAACGTGGTGCTCTTCGGAGGAAGGGGCCCGAACGGGATCCTGGGCGACACCTGGGTGTGGAATGGAAGGACCAAGACCTGGACTCGATTGAATCCCGGTACGAGCCCGAGTGCACGAATGGGTCACATCATGGTGTACGACGAGGTCAATCACCGGACATTGTTGTTCGGAGGCGATGACGGGCAGAAGTTTCTCAATGACATCTGGGAATGGGATGGGACCAACTGGAAGGACGTCACGCCCGCCACGACGAACAAACCGCGGGCACGCACCATTCCTGGCAGGATCTATCTTAACTCCAAGCAGAGGATGCTGTTGTTCGGAGGCCTGGACGCCAAATTGACTCCCCTGAACGACACCTGGGCGTGGGACTGCAACAAGAGATCATGGAAGAACGTGACCCCCTCGTATGGAAATCCTCCCGCCCGCTTTCTGCATGCCATGGCGCTCGACATGACACGGAAAGCCCCCATCCTCTTCGGCGGCCAGGACACGAACTCAAAGCAATTCAACGACACCTGGGTATGGGACGGAAACCAGTGGACCAAGAAGAACCCGGCGACAATCCCGCCCGTACGGAGCGGCCACACCATGGCAACCGACAAGGCAAGACAGCGCATCGTGATGTTCGGCGGCAGCGGCGCCGGCGACACCTGGGAGTGGAACGGGACGGACTGGATACAGCACAGGTCCGCGACTGGCCCGTCGTTCCGCGGAGCCCACGCCATGGCCTACGACTCGACACGCGGTGAAATGGTCCTTTTCGGTGGCGACGATGGAAAGAACTTCTTCGACGACACCTGGACCTACGTCCCCACGGACCTTATCGCTATGAGCTTCCTCGTCTCTGCTGCGACCGGAGGCCACGTCGCACTGTCCCTCGACGCAGGCGCAATTCACGGCGGAAAGTCCTACTACATGGCGGGATCGGTGGACACCGGTTCGTATCGATATCTGGTGCTCGGCGGCGTTCCGGTGCTCCTGACTCCGGACTGGTACTTCTGGTTCCTGGTCATGAGCCCGAACACCCTGATTGCAAAGTCCCTTGACGTCCTGGATTCCCTGGGCACGGCCACGGCCACGGTCCAGGTGCCGCCCGGGTTGAAAGCACTCATCGGCATGCGGTTCTACCACGCGTACGTCGTGTTCAAGGCCGGTATCGAATACGCCAGCACACCGGTGCCGCTGACGTTCGTGCCGTAGAGCATGACGAGGTCCTTGAAACTTATCCTCCGGCAGAGCCGGAGGTATTGAAAAGGGTGAACCGCTCAAAGCAGTATGTTTGGAGCCGCCTGAAGGCGGCAAACGTGTCCATACCCAACGGACATAGACGACTGTGAACGCGTCTCGACAGCTTTCGTGTACGAGCCATGTGCCGATCTCACGGATAATTTTTGTCCTGGATCGGGACATTTCATCCGCGTGGGGCATCCCACGGGCCTTGGATGTCCCGATCCAGGACAAAAATTGGGCGTGAGACCTGTGGCCATCAACAATACTGTCAACAATACTGTTGCACACGTTGCAGAAAACAACAGCGAATGCTCTCCTTCTCGGATGACTGATGTAGAGGACTTTCCATCTCGATTCAGGGAGCTGTCAAACTTTTCGAGTACCCCGGCAGAGCCGGGGGTTTTCCCTGTTAATAAAGGGCGTTCGGGGGTATCCATTTAACCGGACCCGTCCAGGCCCGTAGTCCTCCAGGGGCG
>CAZSUQ010001074.1:0-1941 GCA_964609935.1 uncultured Thermodesulfobacteriota bacterium
CACATTGTTGACACCTGCCACCGTTGCTTATCCAGGCCCTCCTTCCTCCTCCTTCTCACCTTCATTCTCCTCTCCGTGGTCACCCTCACCGTGGACCGCATGTATTATGACGAGGGCATGTGGAATTGCATCGGCAACCTCTGGACAATGCACGGTTCCCCCCCTTACACGGGTGCCATGGAGAACAAGACCCCCGGCATCTTTCTGGTGTATGCGCTCTCCAACCTCCTGTTTGGAGTCAACATCTTTTTTCCCCGCTTCCTGGGAATCGCGGCCATCCTGCTGACTTCCTGGTTCCTGTTCCGGATGACAAGGAAGCTGAGCAACCCCACGGCAGGCATCTTTGCGATGATCCTGTTCGCCTTCACCATGCCGTGGTACGGCGTGGATGGTGCTTTCACCTCCCTGACGGAAACCTTCATGGTCCTCTTTGTGGTTCTGTCCTTTTCCGCGCTCCTCTCGTCCGGGATCCACAAGGGGACACCGAACGGAGCAGCCATCTACCTGTCCGGCATCTCCATGGGGATGGCCATTGCATTCAAACAGATCGCTATTTTCAGCGCCCTTGCCCTGTTTCTCTTCACATTGACAACCACGCGGAAAGAGGGCCCTTTCATCCGGCAGATCCTCAAGACCTATCTGATCCTATCGGCCGGCATCATCTCTTCCACGCTGTTGACCTATCTTCCTCTTCTTGCATACGGGGTCAGCCTTTCCGATTACTTCAAGGGTGCCTGGCTCATCCTGCTGCAAAAGGGAACGAGCACCTATCTGGGGGAAAGGACGTGGAGGTTCTTTCTTACCTGGGCGGACAGCAAGATCCTGCTCTTTTACCCCTTCCTCTTGATCTTTGTCCTGAACAAGCCCAACCTTCGGAAGCAGGGGATTCCGTTCTGGGGACTTCTGATCTGGGTCCTGTGTGATTTCCTTGGCGTGAACGCTTCGGGAAGGTACTACGGGCACCAGATGAAACAGCTGATCCCCCCGCTCTCCATCACCTGCGGCATCGCCCTCGGAATCCTTCTTGATCCCTCGAACCTGAAGAAGCTCGCCCCGCTTCTCGGCCGCGAGGGACGCGATCCCGCCACATACCAGAAGAGCGTTTTTTGTCTGGTCGTGTCTCTCCTCTTCTTCCTGTGGGTTGTCCTGGATCCGCAGACGCACGTGACCGTTTCCAGGCTCATGAAGAAGAAGGAGGAGAAGGCCAGAACCCTGGCCTCCAGGATTCAGGACCTGACCGAGAAAGACGACCCGATCTACCTGTGGCGCCTGCAGGACGGTGCCCCGGTTTATGCCTATGCGGACAGGAGGGCACCCACCCGCTTCTTCACACAGCACTTCATCCACATTCCCGGTGGGGAGATGGAGCTGCAGAAGGACCTGAAAAGGACGCCCCCGAAGATCATTGTGATGGAAAGGGAGGAGAAGGACATTCCCCCATGGCTCACCACCTTTTGCCGCGACCGCTACACCCTCCTCCCTGAAGAACAGGATCATCTTTTTTGGAAATTGAACCCGAACTAGTTGGAATCATGGCGGCCCGGAACCTCGCAAGAATCTTTCTCTTCCTGATCGGCGGATGCATCCTTCTCAGCGCCGCCGTGGTGAATCCCTGGACCGCCTCTCTCTACCGGGATCGCCCCATACACTACCAGGACGTAATGCTGGGCTATTTTTTCTGGAGCCTCGCCCTGGGCGTTCTCTCCATCGTACTGGGGATTCTCGTGGGAAGATTCCGGGTCAGCACGCTGGACAACCTCACCGTTCTCTTTGTCATCCTTGCATCCATCCTCCTGCTGGACCGCCTCATCCTTGCAAAGATCGGCCTCCCCCTCTGGGTTTCCGACCCGCTGATTCACTACCGGCATCGCCCGTCCGCCACCAAGGTGGCGCTTTCTCCGCCTCATCAGGTGGTACGAATCAACGCCTACGGCCACCACC
>CAZSUQ010001075.1:0-1938 GCA_964609935.1 uncultured Thermodesulfobacteriota bacterium
ACAAGAAGCGGATGGATGACGCCGGGGTGAAGCCTTCGGACATCAAGTCACTGGATGACCTGGCAAAAATTCCCATGTACGGCCAGCCGGAACTCAGGCAGATCATCGCGGAGGTCGGCTTTGACATGAACAAGATCCTCGAGATGATCATGGGAGAGGCAAAGGACGATATCTATGTCATGGCTGCAACCTCCGGGACCACCGGGATGCCAACGCCTTACCCCGTAACGCGAAGGGGTCTGCCCATGTTGCGGGAATCGAACAACCGCATGTTGTGGCGCTGCGGGGTCCGTCCGGGAGACAAACTTGTCCTGGCTTTTGGGCTGAGCATGTTTTTGGCCGGATCACCCACGCTGCTTTGTCTGGAGGAGTTTCCCGGGCTTACCATCATCCCGGTAGGCGCTGAGGCAGGAACAGAGCGTATTCTCATGTTCTCACGGCTTTTTGGTGCGAATGTGATGATGTGCACACCTTCCCTGGCCCTGCACCTGATCGAGCGCGCCCCTGAGCTCATGGGCGGAGACAGTGTCAAGGAGCTGGGCTTCAAGATTCTGCTCTGCGGTGCGGAACCCGGTGCCGGAATTCCCGAGGTGCGCAAACGCATCGAGACCGAATACGGCGCCAAGCTCTTTGACGGCGGTGCGGGAATAGGCGTGTCCTGCGATCATGACGAGTATCAGGGCATGCACTGGATCGGGGATGACATGGTCTATTACGAATTGGTTGATCCCGACACGGGGAAAAATGTCCCCCTGGAGGATGGGGCCACCGGACTGGGCGTATTCACATCCCTGGATGCGGCAAATGGAGGGATGTTGGGGCTCCGCATGACCCTGGGCGACGTGCACCAGGTTTTTACTTCACCCTGCCCCTGCGGCAAGTCCGGCTTCCGTTACAAGATCGTCGGTCGCACCGATGATATGCTCAAGGTGAAAGGCGTGATGGTTTATCCGGCCCAGATCAAAAACGTAGTCGAGTCTTTTATCCCAAGGACTACGGGAGAATTCCGGATCCTGTTGGACGAGCCTCCTCCCCGGGTCGTGCCGCCGCTCAAGGTGAAAATAGAATTCGGTGATGACGTGAAAAGGGAAGAACTGGACCAGCTTACCAAGGAAATGGAAGAAAAGATGCACCGGGAGGTCAAGATCCGGCCCGCCATCGATTGGATCGAACCGAAATCACTGGAGCGTTCAGACAAAAAAACTCAATACATCGAGAAGCTGTACGAACAAAAATAGGATCAGCGAATGAAAGATCTGAGAGGTAAGAACGCTGTAATAACCGGCTCTGCCAGCGGCATTGGCCGGGCTACGGCCCTGGAGATGGCCCGGGAGGGAATGAACGTTGTTATTGCGGATGTTAAGGAGGCCGGGATGGAGGAGACGGCAGCTCAGGCTCGGGATCTGGGAGTCCGAGCTGCCGTAAAGAAGACCGATGTATCCAAAAAGGTTGAGGTCAAGGCCCTGGTCGATTTCGCGATCGAGGAATTCGGTGGCATTGATCTCATGATGAACAATGCCGGCGTGGGTGTGATCACGGAGATGCGCGACCTGAGCCTGGAGAAGGACTGGGAGTGGATTGTGGGGATCAATTTCTGGGGGACCGTGTACGGCTGTCATTACGTCTTGCCTCACATGATCCAGAGGGGCTCAGGACATATTCTCAATGTGTCCTCGGCTGCCGGCATCTTTACCGTTCCCGGCGGTACAGCTTATAGTGCCACCAAGTTTGCCGTGGTGGGAATGAGCGAAGTGCTGAGAGCCGAAGTAGCCCGCCTGGGCATTGGCGTCACCTGCGTCTGTCCTGCCTTTGTGAAAACCTCAATCGTCGAAGGCACCAGGACAAGCGGTCTCAAAGAGATGGATCTGAGTAAGGCCTTTGATTACTGGGGGCAGATGCCGGAGAAAACCGCAGTGAAGATCCTCAAGGGAGTAAAAA
>CAZSUQ010001076.1:0-1930 GCA_964609935.1 uncultured Thermodesulfobacteriota bacterium
GTTGACCGAAAGGCTCGTATGCGCAGGGAAGATTCTTGGGATCGAGGTGCTGGACCATATCATTGTTGGCTACGGAAAAGAGTATTACAGCATGAAGGAACACAATGATATCTGACGTGTTTCATAAAGTGGCCTCCTCTTTGCAGAGACATTTCTTGACCTTCATTTTTCGTGAAAGGTCAAGAAATATCTTTAACCCACAAAGAGGAGGTGAATCATGTATCTGGTGAATCGCGTGGAACTGTTTGGCAGGATCGGGACCGACCTGGAGGTGAAGGAGTCGGGCGGCGGTACGAAGGTGCTCGAGTTCTCCCTTGCAACCAACGAGTCGGTCAAGACCAAAGAGGGTCGAGAGGACCTCACGGAGTGGCACAGGATGGTGGCGTTCGGCAAGACCGCTGAGAATCTGGCCCGGCTTTGTGCTAAGGGCGGAAGAATCGCTGTGAGCGGCAGCATCCGGAGCCGCCGATGGGAAGGCGAGGATGGAAAGACCCGGAAGACCGTGAGTATCTTTGTCCGGGAGTTCCTCGCACTGGACATGAACGGCCGTAAGGCCGAGGGGGATGACATCCCCTGCTGATTCAACTGGGGCCTCGGTGGGCATCAACCCCACCGGGGCCCCTTTTTTTGTCCTTGCATGGGCGTGATATCCTGAGGATCTAGCCACCCTTTGACGAGTGGTTGTTGACACCTCTTTTCTTCACCTTCCTCATCATCCCACATTCTCTCACACCACCCTGCTTTTCCGACCTTGCCCTGGCACGTTTCTTGAAAATATACATTCATACTTATGATGGGGAGGGTTTGGCAATTCCGCACCACAAGCGTCTACATTTCATCCTGACCGCATTCTCTTCGGTCTCATACGTTCTGGCGGCAGGGTGGTTATCTTGTTGTTCACCAGAGGAGGTTTCACCTCCGTTTGGACATTCACAGAGATCTCTTCTGGCTCATTCTATTTCCCCACCCTTCCCCCTTCCTCTCTATTCTTCCCAGTCTTTACCTTCAGCAGAGAATCACATCCAGGCCAATCTTCCACAGACGAAAAACAGGGACACCTCCCGTTCCGTTGTCCTTACTAGAAAACCAGCGTCAGATCCTTCTCTGCACCGTCCAAGCTCCTACTCTCAAGAGTTTCTTCCTTCTCTCTCAAGTATCCCATCTATCTGGCCGGTTCGCGGGCGGATCTCCTCGCCCTTTGGCAAACGCACCTGCCCCTTTTCCGACAAACCTCAGTTTCATAGAGGTCTGGACATCGCGGCCGACACGGGCAATCCCGTTTCCGCTACAGCGGACGGAATCGTTGTTTCATGCGGCTGGCAGGGAGGATACGGAAAGAGCATTACTCTGAGCCACGGGTCCGGGTATGTCACACGGTACGCACACCTTGCAAAAATCTACGTCCAGGCCGGCCAGGCTATCAGGAAAGGTGAAGAGATCGGCACCGTCGGCAGCACGGGCAGAAGCACAGGCCCTCACCTTCATTATGAGCTCAGGTCTGGAGGCATTCCGGTCAATCCCGAACGGTATCTTCCGGACGACCGGATTCAGTCCTCCGTGCTTTGTAGAGGAGCACCCTTAAATGATGAGCATCAGCCCGCCCCAAAAGGCGCAGGGCGCTAAGAAGTACTTTTCAAAAGATGACTATTACCTGAAACACGGCCAGGACCAGAAGGCTGAATGGTTCGGGATGGGCACTCTGGCGCTCGGGCTTTCCGGCATGGTCAAAGAGTCCCAATTCCACAATGTCCTCAATGGATACAGCCCCCATGGCATCCGGCTCATACAGTCCGGCGGCGCTGACAACAAACGGATTGCCGGTTTTGACCTCACCTTTTCTGCACCGAAATCATACACGATCCTCTCGCTCAAGGATGAGCGTCTCCTGGAAATGCACTGGCGAGCCGTGACCAAGACCCTGGAGTTCATT
>CAZSUQ010001077.1:0-1928 GCA_964609935.1 uncultured Thermodesulfobacteriota bacterium
CGAAACATCAAACTTCACGGTCTGCCTGGTTTCCTGGATGTCCGCAAGGCTTACACTGATCAGCACCTCGCCTTTTCCCGTAAACTTGACAGCGTTGGACACAAGGTTGATCAACACCTGCCGCAGGCGGCTGGGATCGCCCTTTACGCGGGTGGGCACATCATAGTGAATCAGAATGGCCAGCTCCAGACCCTTTTCCTGGGCCCTTTGGGCCATGATGTCCCCGATCTCCTCCAGGCAGGTGCGCAGGTCGAATTCGATGATCTCCATCTCCAGTTTTCCTGCTTCGATCTTGGAAAAGTCCAGGACATTGTTGATGACACCGAGGAGGGCATCTCCGGCGGTACGTACCGTTTCTGCATACTCCTTCTGCTCATGGTTCAATTCAGTATCCAGGAGCAGCCCGGCCATACCGATGATAGCATTCATGGGGGTACGGATCTCATGACTCATATTGGCGAGAAAATCGCTTTTCGCCCTGTTGGCAGCCTCTGCCTCCCTGGCCAGGAGACGCGAGCGCTCCATGGAATCCTGTAAACGGCGGTTGGCGGACTCGAGCTGGGCCGTTCTTCTGGCCACACGCTGTTCGAGCTCCTCATTCAGGCTGCGGACTTCTGTCTCGCTTCTTTGCAGGGCCTCCTTCATCTTGGCGGCCGCGACCACCTCCTGCGCCAGGATGGACGCCATGAACACGACTATGGCGACATATGAGTACTCGACAATGTAGATCCACGGATACAGACCGGTATTCACGGCGACATCATTACACAGGCCCACAGCGAGAAAGAGAAGGGCCACAAAGAGGGGTTTTGCCTTCTTGGAGTCTCCACTCCGGAACACCTGGATACAGACCCAGAAAAGATAGGCAAAAAGGATAATCCCGGTTAAGCTCATCAAATTGGTGAGCAATCCCGGCGTGGCTTCATAATAGGTGACGTTTAGCCCGAACGGCAGCTCGATTTCCTTAATCATCGGCTTATCCGTGAGCCAGGTCAGGCTGCTTCTATCCAACAGTTCTATGAGACCCGCCACCAGAAAAAAGAGGGAAAACCCATAAAGCCACTTTTTCGTTACCATCTTGGTGAAATCTGCGATAAACCAAAGGAAGAAAACGCCTACAAAACCAAGAACTGCAAGTTGTGTGCGATGCCAGGGGATACCCTCCGCCACAGAGGTGACATTGTACACACCCACACAGAGTATGTCGTAGGCCCCCATGGCAAAGCAGGTCAGGGCAAAGGTCAGGTTCTCCCTGTACTCTTTCCGCTTGAAATAGACAAGCAGGTGGTACAGCCCCACATAGAAGGTGATGCCGGCCATGATGGCTACGGGTATGGAAACAACATTCATTCAGCAGCTTCCTTTGGATGCCTGTCAAGGCGGCCTCTGCCCGGCGGACAAAACCGTCCCCCATCCTGCTTTGCAGGGGATAAGGCGGAGGTATTCCTATTATTTAGATTAAAAAATCGGCAAAACAGGATCATTTATAAAGCTTTTTAATCATAATTCCTGGAAAAAGGTGAAAAAACAGGAAGATATTAGCAGCAGGGGCGAAAAAGGCCGGTTAGGAGCCTGTCCAAGAAAATCATGTTGTCGTCATCCCGGCGAAAGCCGGGAATCCGTAACTATGCGAAAGTAGAGGATTCCGGGTCAAGCCGGAATGGCGGAGAGGCATGTAAGCGTGGTATTCCGACAGGCACTTATGCCCATGTTTGGGGATTGGATCTTACAGGATCTTTTCAGGGCTTCAATCCCCTGTTACCACCTCGGCAAGGGGGGTAAAATGATAGCAGAATTCAGAGAGGTAAATATCCACACAAGGGTAATATTCCGAATAAACTAAAAAGCTTTTTTCCTCCCTGTCATATTCGATCTGTATGTCATCCATATCCAGTGGTATGTCATATTGATCAATCTTATTCTCTATG
>CAZSUQ010001078.1:0-1924 GCA_964609935.1 uncultured Thermodesulfobacteriota bacterium
GGGCGTCTTCCTCAGGAGAAGGTCACGGACGCTTCCGCCCACCAGGTAGGCCTTGAAGCCGTGCCTGTCAAGGCGGACCATGACCTTGCGTGCATCCGGATCAATGTTTTTCCTGGAAACGCAATGCTGGGGCCGCTGGAGAATGAGAGGTTCAGGTGGATCGCTCGGCTTCATTGTTCTCTCGACAGGAACATTCAAACGTGAGGACCAAATTCAGTTGTCGTCTTTGAATCTAGGGACTTTCTGGCGGAATACGGATCGCCGGAAGAACTCGATCCGTTTCTGCATACGGATTCGCTCCATGGAAGGCTTGGGGATCAGCTCGGAGATCCTCCAGCGCAGCAGGGACATCTCGTAATCCACAATGCCTCCGAACCGGTTGTTCACGTACCAGGCATAGAGAAGCCCAAAGAGCAAACCGGGGGGGGTAAAGGCCTCGTTGTCGTTGATGAGCAGACAGAAGCGGTCCGGGTCATCCGGATGGGGTCTCAGCTGTGCAAGATGGAGGTATTCCCTGAGTTCCTTATCGCTGAGAAAACTCCTCCGCTTCTTTTCCGGAAGGAGCTGGACCTCGAAGACCTTTCCCATCAATTCCCCGGTCTGAAGAACCTCGTGCACGGCCTTGTTTTCGCAATAATTCCCGAGCAGGGATTCGCCCAGTGCGATCAGCAAATCCTCGGTCAGCCGTTCCTCCGGGCCCTTGAGAAGGTCTTCGTGAATCTTCAGGTAACCGTCTTCGGGCTCGTAATAGCCCTGGATGTTGTCCCACTCGGTGCTCCGCTTCCATTGCTTCTTCCGGATCAACTGAATGCCTTTGATGTAGTCCAGGTGTTCCATCAGGACTTCCCGGTTGTCCCAGATGACCTCCTTCAGGACCTGTTTCAGGCGGGCATTGGCGCAGTCCACGCCATCGATCTTGAGGGACATTCGGTTCCAGTACTCGCAGAGGTACCCCTCGCGTGGAAAGCGGGCCTTCGGGTTGAAACGGGAGGGGGAGGTCGTTCCCCTTCGGGGGGGCTGCTTCAGGCTCCTGCGAAGACAATAGAGCGTTTTTACGACCCTTGCAAATTTTTCCGGGTCATGCTGGATCACCTTTTCATTGCGGAGCTTCTGCTCGGAGAACACGGCGGCTTCAACCGGAACGAACCCCATTTCGCGAACGCGGTCCTTGTCCAGATAGATGGGAACCTTACCCTCCAGCGCATAGTTTCGAAGGATGTCACCGGAGATGGACTGGAGGTCCGTTACAATGAGCGTGTCGATCAGACCCCGAATGCCACCCGGTATATTGTTTTGATAAGCCTCGATCAAGTCTGAAACGTAATATTCCTTTCCCGCCCTCCGGACCGAGATATCGGTCTCCCCCCTCTGGGCCCAGAAGTTCACGCCGAGGATCTTCACGGCGTTTCGGTTCTTACGAATCGCATCCGCAAGTGGAGGGACCTGCAGAATCGGGATGATGCTGGTATACAGGCTGCCGGGGGCCAGGAGAATCAGGTCCGCCTGTTCGATCTTTGTGATCAGGTCCGGTGATACATGAGGTTCCCCAACCAGATGGACCCAGACGCGATGGACCGGAAACGAGCTGTGACGCCTTGCGGATTTTGCCTCCCCTGCACTCAGGACACCGTGGCCGTAGAGGACCTGGAGTTCGCCCTGTGTGGCACACGCCGGAAAGATGGTCTCGCGACCTGCACCGATCTTTTCTGCAACGTCCTGGATGCCTGCAAGGATCTCGTCCGAGGACGGGACAAAGCGATCCGGAGTCTTCCTCCTGGTGGGTTTTCGCTGCCTTCTGACACGTGCCTTGTTCTGGGAAAAAATGGAAGCAAGGATGAGCATGTTTCCGAGACACTGTGCTTCCAGGGGAATCTGGTTCAGGAGGGGATCCTTCAGGATCGTGCTCCCCAATGCGTCCAGGTAG
>CAZSUQ010001079.1:0-1923 GCA_964609935.1 uncultured Thermodesulfobacteriota bacterium
AAGCTGGAGAAGCTCTGCGCAAGGATCGGACTGGGTTATTTCCCGGGCAAGGAACTCTACTGGGACAAGGAACACCACACCCTGTTCGGCTCCAATACGGCAAAGCTTCATCTGTATGACAAGGAATCATCCGCGTTCTCACGAATCGTGGAAGACGGGTCGACGCACAGGTCCATGGTGGGGGAAAACAGGAACCGCGCACGGGAGCAGCACAGGAGCCTGTTCACCGAAAAAAACACGAAGAGGCAGCTGCCCAAAAGCCTCCTGTATGCAATGAAGCGAGATCCCCTGCTGGCAAAGGTGGAAACCATCCTGGAAAGGACGGAGGTGGAGCAGGAACAAGGGTTCCAGGATCTCAACAAACACATCGATGCGTTGCGCATGCTCAGCAGGCTGAACGTCCGGGAGCGGATCAATCAGTGCCTGTGTGTCATGGGCAATACGGAAGGCTCCCGGTGATGGAGACCGGAGTCTGGGCCCGGTTATGACGCAAAAGCTGAGGGGCTTTGCAAAAGATTCGTTTCTGTACGGGCTCGGCGACGGCCTCGGCCGCATCGCCAGCCTCCTGCTCGTGCCGATCCTGTCGAGAATCTTCCTTCCGGCGGAATACGGAATCATCGACATCCTCACGGTGAGCTATTCCGTGCTGCTCATCTTCCTCCGGTTCAATACCCTGACGGGATTCCAGAAGTTCTACTACCAGAAGGAACAGGACGACAAGCGCACACTCGTATCCTCCGCGCTCCTCGGCCTGCTCCTCATCTCCCTGTGCGTAAGTGCCCTGGGCTTCTTCCTGTCCGGCACCCTGTCGCTCCTTGCCTTCCGGGAGAGCCTGTATCGATCCTCCATCATCATCCTCTGCTTTCTCCTGCCTGTTGAACAGGTTCTCGAGACCCTGCTGCTCCTGTTGCGCCTGAAGCGGCGGGCGCTCCTGTTCAGCTTTTTCAACATCATGCGGCTCGTGATGTACGTGGTTTTCACCTATGCCATGGTCGTCTGGCTGGACTTCGGAGTGGAAGGTGTCTTCCTTGCCAAGCTGATCGCCAGCGGCATCCTCGCGCTTGTCCTCCTGGGAATGCAGCGAAAGGAAGTGAAGCCGGTCTTCGACGCGAAGGTCTTCAAAAACCTCTTTGTCTATTCCCTGCCGGGCTACCCGGCCGTTGTCATCCGTTCCTTCATGAGCTTCATGCCCATCTACCTCCTGAGTTACTTCTCCACGCTCAGCGCGGTGGGCATCTTCGGGATGGCCAACCGGATCGGAAGGCTTCTCGGCCTCTACATGACCTCGTTCAACAGCGCCTGGAATCCCTTTGCCTTCTCGAACGTGGGAAAGGAGGATGAAAAATTCCTCTACGAAAAGGTGTTCAAGGTCTATGCCTCCACGCTCTTACTCCTGGGGATGGCCCTGACCCTGTTTTCCAGGGAGATCCTCAAGGTGCTCACGCCGCCGGAGTATCACACCGCAGCGGTCCTGGTGGGAGGGATCTGCATCTACAACGGCCTGATGGGCCTGAGGCCGATCCTGAGCACGGCCATGTACTCCATCGACAAGGTCAAGGTGACTTCCACCATCATGTTCATCAAGCTCGTTGTCTTCGTGGCCGGCGCCGTTCTGCTCGTACCGCGGTACCACGCAAAGGGGTTGATTCTGGCCATGGTCCTGTCGGCCGTGGTCTTCATCACCTGTTACCTCTACGCCCTGTACCGATCCTTCCGGTTTCCCATACCGCTCGCCCGATTCACGGTGCTTTTTGCAGTGGTCTTTCTCGGTGTGACGGGATTCAACCGCTACGGGGAGATCTCCCTGTCCGTGCGGGTGATGAAATCGGTGTTTGTCATGGCCTGCGTCCTGCTGGCGTACGTTGGCCTGTTCAACAGGCGGGAACGCACTGCGTTCCGGGAGAACCTTTCCCTGCTTACGAA
>CAZSUQ010001080.1:0-1923 GCA_964609935.1 uncultured Thermodesulfobacteriota bacterium
AGAACGCTCTCCAGGGCCTGCGGGTTCCTGTCGTGAGCCTTGATGCGAAATCCGCACTGAAGAAGCCTTCGGGCCATGGGATTTCCGATGAGACCTGTGCCGACGAATCCGAGATTCTTCATGGTCGAGCCTCGACTTTGATAAAGAGTTCAAGAATCCATAAAAGGAAGGGGATTTCGGTCGCGTACTCCATGGGATCTCAACGACCAAAACATCGTGCCTCGGGCACCCTCCCCTGTCAACAAATCTCGGTGAATCTCGGCTTGACCCTCATAAAAACGCGCCGGATAATGATGCCCATCAGGGAATCGCCTTCTTGGGGGCAGGAGCATTGAAGATCTATACGAACAAAGGGGACAGGGGAAAGACAGGGCTGTTCAGCGGGGAACGTACGAGCAAAGCGGACAGCCGCGTGGAAGCCTATGGAGAGGTTGACGAGCTGAACTCCGTACTGGGTGCGCTGGTTTCCGCCCTGTCTCCGGAGAGCGAGGCCCTCCCGTCCATACAGGAGGCAGTGGGGGAACTTGAGAAGATTCAGTCCGAACTCTTCTGCGTCGGGGCCTGGCTTGCAACCAGGCCGGATTCAGGGGCATTCCAGGAGCTTCCCGACCTGGATTCCCATGCCGTTGAAAGACTGGAGGCCTCCATCGACAGGATGGAGGAGACGCTCAGCCCCATCAGCGGCTTCATCCTTCCGGGAGGCCATCCCACTGCATCCCAGGCGCACGTGGCCAGGACCGTGTGCAGGAGGGCCGAACGCAGGGTTGCCGCCCTCCTGGATGAGGTCCGGGACCACCCGAGCAATGAGCGGGTCGGTTTGGCCCTCAAATACCTGAACCGGCTGTCAGACTATCTGTTCACGCTCGCTCGATCCTGTAATCATCTCCACGGCGTACAGGATGTGAACCGGGAACCTTGAACGACAAGACCTGCAAGCCCATCCTCATGAAAAGCTAGCCGCCCTCGAACATGGGGAAGATGTCCACCCTGTCTTCCGGGTGGAGTGAGGTGGAGAGCCCCTGGATCTGCTGGATGTTCGTTCCGTTCACCATGATCACCACACCTGCGGCAAGGCCTTCTCCATCAAAAACACGGGACCCCCACAGCGAGCCGTACCTGCCGAGAAGGGTGTCCAGAAGATCCCTCACCGTGGACGCCCGCATGGATTGAAAACGCGTGCCAGTGATCTCTCTAATGGCACCGAGAAAGCCTACGGTCATGGTCCTGTTTCCTCTGAAAACTTGCATATATTGAAGAAATAAGCCTCATATTATAGAATAAAAAATTTCCGTTTTCCATACCTAGAAAGAAAGATGATTCCCATGGAAACAATGACTTCCCTGTCCTACGAGCCGGCAAAGGTGGTGAACGGCCACACAGACCGGTACCTCGAGATCGACCTGAGCAACCACACCCTCTCTGTCCACGAGGTGCCGGAGGAGATGCGCAAGCGGTACGTCGGGGGCCGGGGCTACTGCCTCAAGCTCGTTTTTGACGGGACCCGGGCGGAAACAAGGTTCGACAGCCCGGAGAATGTCCTGGCCCTGGCAGGAGGGCCCTTTTGCGGGGAGACGGCCTGGGTGGGCACCGGAAAGTTCATTGCAGGAACGGTTTCTCCCCTGACAGGGACCTTTTGTGACTCAAACGTGGGAGGCCATTTCTTCCCCCTGGTCAAGATTTCCGGATTCGACGCCATTTCCATCAAGGGCAAGTCTCCCGAGCCGGTGACAGTCTTCCTGGACGGAGACAAGGGAGAGGTGAAGATCCTGAAGGCCCCTTCGCTCTGCGGTTCGCTGCTCGAGGCGGATGAACTGCTGGAGGCCTGGAGGGGGGAGGGCGAGGCCAGGAACGTGGGGATCGTGTTGACGGGAAAGGGGGCCCGGACCACGCGGTTCGGTTGCATCAACAGCATCTACTACGATG
>CAZSUQ010001081.1:0-1904 GCA_964609935.1 uncultured Thermodesulfobacteriota bacterium
CCATGGTCTCCAGTCCCGAAGTACCGGTATCCTCTTCGGATCCCGGAGAGTGCTCCCAAGGCCGAGAGGCGAGATTCTACGTAGGGCGCGCACGAAAGGTCCTCGCGGATGATTGAGTTGTAAGGATCCGCGTGCAGAACGGCAGGTAGCACTGTGCCATCGACACCTTTCCAGGCACCGAAACGGAATGGAATTCCCGCCGCACATCCCCAACCGAGTTTCTGCGTGGAGAATCCTATCATTTTGCAGTGGCCTGCAATTGTGGGAAGTGAATGGCCGAAGCCAAACGAGTCGGGCAGGAACACATCCCGGGTGGAGAGGCCGAACGCCTTGCAATAGAACTCCTGGCTGTAGAGAATGCTTCGAATGAGAGACTCCGGGCTCGGAATATTCACGTCGAAACTGTCAAGGGCGGCTCCACACACGTTCCAGTGACCAGCAGCCACGTGGGCTTTCAGCTTCTCAAATAGCTCGGGGTGGTACTCCTTTATAAGCATGTAGCGAAATGCGCCTTCAAAGTTGAATACATAGCCGGGTCGCCGCTCGAACAGGCCGAAATTCGCCTGAAGAGTTGCCGGTAGATAATCCTGAATCGTCTCTCGGACCGTCCAGCGCCACTGCGTATCCAAATGCGCCGTTGCAATGATATGGAACTCACCGCCGGAATTAGGGGAGGCGGGCGAGGCCGCCCTAATGCCTGACGCCTGAGTCACTACGAGGACGATCATGGCCACCGCGGAGTACAATCCTCTGGTCAAAAGGGGCAAGCGAAGGTAAAAGGGGCACTTCTTGTGGTATAGGGTACGCGTGCGCATAGGAGCGAAGCTAACAACAGGTGTGAGCCCACGTCAACTGAACGGTTTTGGGATCATGTAGGGATCACACCTGACTCCGGACTGGCTTCGTCTGTCGAGTTCAGCGCCCCGATGAAAGGTATTTTGATATGAAGCAGCCGAGGGGTGATGATGCACGCGTCCGGGCATGGCGGGTGACACTTTGTGCTCTAGGAATGGCGATGCCGCTCCTTTTCTTCCTCATGGTGCTTATCGGTCCCTCCCTATTGTCTATTCCCATTCGGCTACCGGATCAGCCCCTCTTCTTCATCGTCCCTAACGCGACTCTCCAGCCCCTTCTGTTCCTTCTCTCCTTCGTCATCCCGGGATTAGCATGGTTTGGTTTTTCCAGGGTGCACAGGGGGAGTCCTGCCTGGCCCCGATTGCTGCCACTGCTTCCGCTGGCGTGTTTGCCCATGGCTGCCAGCCTGATGCTGTTGCCGGTTCCTCCACTGAAAGCGGCCTCCACCGTGCTGCTGCTGTTTCCCGCCGGCTGCCTGGCTGCCTCGTTCGTTCTCGCGCTAGACGCTGCCCGCGATCGCCTGGACGGCATTTCGCCACTCTTCACAGCCGGCGGCACGGCGGTCGTCCTGGTTGTGTTTCTGACGGTGCTTGGGACGGGGTTCAATCGGCGGTTCGGTGAAACGGAAGTGGATGAAGGACATTACCTGATCCAAGCCGCCAGCCTTATCCAGGACGGTGACCTCGACATCAAGAACAACCTGGATTTCGATCTCGAGGAGGCCATGCAGGCCTTTATTGACAACCATCCGGAGCGCGATACCGGAATGGATATGCAAGCCGAAGCGGTCCGTGTCTTTCGCGAGCATATGCACGTCAGTCCAAAATCGCCTCCGGGCAAGTGGTATTCGTGGCATCCCTTCGGGCTGGCCATACTGCTGGCGCCGACCATTCCCGTGGGGCTGGCTGTAAGGCAGTTGGTGTTGTCCCTCATTTCGGTAACGGGATGCCTGTTTGCCTTTCTGCTGTGTGTCAGGATGGGGAACAAGGTGATTCCCAGCTTGTGGGTTGTGCTGTGTACGGCATTGACCCTCTTCTGGATTGCCTTCT
>CAZSUQ010001082.1:0-1903 GCA_964609935.1 uncultured Thermodesulfobacteriota bacterium
AAGCGATGCCGCCCTTCTTCACGTTCGGACAGGAGACGTTCACCTCCAGGGCGTGCACGCCGTCGGTGTTGCCCAGGGATTCCGCAAGCGTTCCGTACTCCTCGGCGGATTCGCCAAGGATGTTCACGATGAGAGCGGTATCCACCTGCCGCAATTCAGGGAGAACTTCCTGCAGAAACGCTTGCACGCCGATGTTTTCCAGGCCGATGGCGTTCAGCATCCCTCCCGGGGTCTCCACGATCCTGGGGGGTGGATTCCCATGTCTCGGATGTACGGACAGCCCCTTCACAACCAGTGCACCGAGCCTGGAGAGGTCAAAGAAAGGCTTCATTTCCAGTCCGTATCCGCACGTCCCCGAGGCCGTCATCACGGGATTCTTCAGGGTCAGTCCGGCGATGGAAACGCTCGTGTCGATCGCATTCAAGCTTCAAACTCCTTTTCTTTGAAACGAAGCCTTCTCCTGTGGCCTGTCCGCGATCAATCCCTTCGGATCAGGGAGGTCCATGCCACATCCCGGGCATCAAAGATCGGGCCTTCTGTACAAACCTTTTGGTGGGGAGGCCCGGTCTTTGACCCGGCATCACGGGTCCGGATGACGCAACCCTGGCAGACACCGTAGCCGCACGCCATGCGCGACTCGAGCGAGAACTGTGCCCGGATCCCGTGGGCCTCAAGGATGCGGGCCGTTTCCTCCAGCATGGCCGGAGGGCCGCAAGCAAAGGCCGGGGAATCGTCTTCTTCGGCATCCTGCCGTGCCTTGAGCCGGGTCCCGAGGAGCTCGCACACATTCCCCTTGAACCCTTCCCCTCCGTCCTCTGTGGCGACCTGGATATGGAGACGATCACCTTTCAGCCCTTCCAGGGGGATCAACGCGGTCCGGGTGGCCGCACCGTAGAGGAGCGTGACGTCCACCTCCCCTTTCAGTGAAAGATGGCGGAGTAGAAAGTAGACCGAAGCGATCCCGATTCCTCCTGCAACCACGAGCACGGAGCCGGCTTTACGGTCCAGGGTGTAGCTGTTTCCCAGCGGACCCAGAACCCTGAGGCGGTCACCCGGGTGCATGCGGGCAAGAAGGTGTGTGCCCTTGCCCACAAGCCTGTAGAGGACATCCACGCGGTGTTCCTGGACGTCGAAAACGGCAAAAGGGCGTGGGAGGAGTGGATCCAGGAGATCAGGGATGGAAAGCATGAGGAACTGTCCCGGGAGAACGGTGTCGGCGAGTGCCTCGCTCTCAAAGGAAAGCAGGAAGGTTTCCGGTGTGAGCTTCCGGTTGGCCAGGATCGGAAGGTCGAGGGTCTGGACATTCCTTGAGGCTACTGGCAAGAAATCCTCCGTCTCATGACCATGGCATCCTCTCCGGTGTCCGGGTAGTATTTTTTCCGGATATCGTGGCTGCTGAATCCGCATTTCTCATAAAGCGAGATGGCGATCCTGTTCGAAACACGCACCTCGAGATAGCAGTGGGATATCCTGTGCTGACCGCACACATCCAGAAGGTTCTGTACGAGTCCGGTGGCGATCCTCTTCCGGCGGTGGGCCGGGTGCACAGCCAGGGTGAGGATATGGCATTCATCCGTCACGAGCCAGAAACAGAGGTAACCGAGAACTTGAGAAGGGTCCTGCTGTGTCATGACCATGGGGAATGCGTATGCGGCGCGCATCTCGTTCTCGAATGCACACCGGCTCCAGGGCGCTGAAAAGGAGTTCTTTTCAATCGCCAGGATCTCCGGGAGATCCGATTCCCTCATTTTGCGAATATGACATTGCTGCATGGAGTCGGGGGAGGTCGGGACAATGCGTGCTGAAATACCGGTTGCCGTGAAGATGGATACCGCGGCAAGGTCTTGTTTCCAGCTATTCTTTCTCAATGCTCTGGTTCGCCGTTTCGTCTTCCAGCGATATG
>CAZSUQ010001083.1:0-1903 GCA_964609935.1 uncultured Thermodesulfobacteriota bacterium
TTGCCGCGGGATTTAAGAATCCCGACAATCAAGCCCGGCCGAGGGCCTATTGGAACTGGCTCAATGGTGCAGTAACGCTTGACGGTTTGACGCGTGATCTGGTAGAGGCAAAGGCCAAGGGGATGGGGGGTCTGGAAATGTGGGATACCGAGGCGATGAGAAATCCCGGCGGTTTTGTTCCTGCTGGTCCGCCCTTCTTGGGCCCTGAATCGGTTGCTGCTATGCATCATTCGATGAAAGAAGCCAAACGACTGGGATTGGACCTGGGATTGATCACCTCCAGCGGCTGGAATGCCGGCGGCCCCAGGGTGACACCCAAGTTGGCAAGCAAGAACCTGTTCTATTCAAGCGTTGTAGTCACAGGCCCGGGTCAGATCATGCACGAACTTCCTTTTCCGACAGTTCCCCCTGATTGTCCCACAAGCGAGGATGGATTGCCGAAGTGGTATCTTGACGTAGCCGTTCTGGCATGGCCTGAGACAGCGGACAAAGTTATAGCCGATCCGTCAATAATTATCGATCTTTCCGACAAGTTCAAAAATGGCGTTTTGAACTGGAGGGTACCTGACAGTCATTGGCGGGTTATGCGGTATGTCTGCAGTAATAATGGTCAGAAATTGATCGCCGCCAGCCCAAATTCCAAAGGACCGTTCATCGATTTTCTTGATCCGGAAGCCACGCGGTATCATTTCAAATACATCATTGACAAGCTTGGATTAAAGAAGGGAGACGATCCCGACCATCCCTTGAAATCCCTTGAGGTAGATAGTATGGAGCTGCACGAGGGAATTCAATGGACGCGGAAATTTCCTGACTGGTTCAAAAAATATCACGGCTATGATCCTGTTCCCTGGCTGGGGGTTTTGTCCGGGTGGACAGTAAAAGATAAGGTTACCAGTAACCGGTTTGATTACGACTACAAGAAGACCGTCAGCGATCATCTGATATTCACTCACTATACAACCGGAAGCGAAATCTGAGCGGAATACGGGCTGGAACATGCCGGTGAAGCGGGAGGGCCCGGACCTCCTATTTGGGATAGCTGTCCGGTAGACGCCCTCAAAGCACTGGGTAACGTGGGGATACCGCGCGGAGAATTCTGGGTCAAGAATCGGAATAACATTTTTCTGGTTAAAGAGATCGCCTCCGCGGCACACATTTATGGCAAGCCCTATGTCGATGCAGAATCGTGGACCACGTGGCGGCGCTGGAAAGACAGCCCGTTCGTTCGAAAGCAGATCGTAGACAGGGCCTTTTGTGAGGGCCTAAACCGCATAACTTATCATGGTTATTCGCATTCACCCGAAGAGGCCGGTTATCCCGGCCGCACCTATCATGCAGGTGTGGATATGAACCCTCAGGTCGTTTGGTGGTCCAAAGCGCGTCCATTTATGGATTACCTTGCTCGCTGCTGTTTTATGCTCCAGCAGGGTCTTTTCGTAGCCGATGTTGTGTATTACTACGGTGACCAGGCTCCAAATTTCTGGCCCTTATTTCACAATGTTCCGGAAAAACCTCTGCTTGACGGTCTGGGCGCAGGTTACGATTACGACGTTGTGAATAGCGATGTCATCCTCAATCGTATGTCTGTTAAAGACGGCCGGATCGTTCTTCCTGACGGCATGTCATATCGTGTTCTTGTACTTCCCGACCAGACTCATATGCAACTTGAAGTGCTCATCAAACTGGAGAGATTGGTGGCTGGGGGCGCGACGATAATCGGCCCTAAACCATGGGATGTTCCCGGAATGCAGGATCATGAAGCGCGTGGCGAAAAACTGCGTGCGCTGGCTGACAGGATGTGGGGAGCATGTGAGGGAACTACTGTCAAGCAGAATCCCTATGGCAAGGGTAAGGTAGTTTGGGGTTTGACCCCGCAGCAGTGGCTCGCCCAAGAATCTAA
>CAZSUQ010001084.1:0-1901 GCA_964609935.1 uncultured Thermodesulfobacteriota bacterium
GCTTCCCGATTCCTCGAGTAAAAGAGAAAGACCTCCCAGTTTATTCCCCTTATCAAGGACCTCAACCTCAAATCCCTGTTTCGAAAGGATGATTGCCGATGTCAATCCTGATAATCCGGCGCCAACAATCGTAATCTTTTTCATATGGAACAACCCATGAGTCCGTTCATCCGAAATGTCTCCTTCCAGCCCTTCTCCAGGGTGAAACCGGAATGACCGGGTCGCCCGAAAATCGAGCTTTTCAAATGAAGGCGTCAACAGAAAGACTGCAGACACATGGATATACCATTTCCTGGTGTTACAAGAAACCCTGGCTCTCACCTTGGTTTACTTTTTCCCTGAAAGTTGGATGATGGGAAAGTGAGCCAGCCCTGATGATGGGGCAACAAAACTTCGAGCGTCCCACGAAGGACATCGAGGCACCATGAAGACGCAAAAGGCCGTAAAAGATCGAGCGGAAGGCTCCGGGTGGGGAACCGCCATCACGAGGATCGAAGCGAATCGAATCGAGGTGGCGGGTTATCCCCTGAGCGAGGTCATCGGCAGGATAAGCCTCCCGGAGGTCGCTTTCCTGCTCTTTACCGGTGTGCTCCCTGAACGCCGTCGCCTGAAAGCTCTTCACGAATGCATCCTGGAAGCCGCCAGACATCCTGCACCCCTCACAGACGTTTCAGGGAAAAACGACCTGTCCCGAACACTCGGCCGGTTTCTGCTCCAGGATGAGTCGTTTCCGCGGATCCCCCAAGGGAACCGTGCAAGCGGTTGTGAACAGGCCCTGGCTTGTGTCGGAAGGTTGACCCGATACCTGGCTGCTGTGTGGAAGACCGAAGAGGCTCTTGAGAAGGTGGGCAGCCATGCACCCTTTTCACACCTGCTCTACCACGTCTGCACCGGGAGCCCGCACGTGGATGAATGCAAGGCGGCCATGCTGGAGGCCATGACCGTCGCCACGGTGGATCACGGCGTTACCGCCCCTTCCGCCCAGGCAGCGATCCTGGCAGCGTCTGTACGGGCTCCTTACGATATGGCCGTGTCCCAGGGAATCTGCACCATCACGGATGTTCACGGGGGAGCAGGCCAGGGGGCTGCGGAGTTTTTCCTGAAAGGGATCCTTGAAGCAGAGAAAAGCGGGATGGATCTTTCCGCATCCCTGAGACAACAAATCCTGGAACACGTTCGAAGAGGAAGGCGGATACCGGGACTGGGCCACCGCGTCCATACCAAGGACCCTCGATCCGACGCTCTTTACGCGATTGCGAAAAAAACGAAAACCGCCGCACACGGTGTTCAACGTGCGGTGCGGCTCCAGGACCTGGTTCGGCGTGTATGTGGAAGGCACCTGCCTGTGAATGTGGACGGGGCCATCGGGGCCATCGTGGCGGACATGGACTGCCGGCCGGTGGTGGCAAAAGCCGTGTTCATCCTGGGACGAACGTGCGGGATCTCGGCACACTACGTTGAGGAGCTGACCACATTTCCTGCGATGCGATGGATCGACTTTTCCGAGGCAATCTACACGGGCCCGCCCACCCGGTCGCTCCTTTCACCCTAGCTGGCCGTGGAAAAACGCCCATCTTCTGCGGTAGGCTCAGCCCGCAACCTGTATGAAACTTCGCTCGCAGGAGAAGGCTTCATGCAAGTTGCTGGCTAGCCCTTGTCTTTGGCATAGTGGGGCGACTTCTTACGAAACGTTTCCTGATCGATCAGGATGAACATGGCCTCACCATCCGCCACGATGCTTTCCTGCTCCTTCATGCGCCCCCTAGCAATGATCTTTCGCCCTTCCGCACTGTGGACCCACCCCTCCATCAGAATCTCGGTGTGAAGGGGACATGGATTCCGGTAACGGACCTTGAGGGTTCCGGTCATCCCCGCCTTCCCGGTGAGAGACTGAACCAGTC
>CAZSUQ010001085.1:0-1901 GCA_964609935.1 uncultured Thermodesulfobacteriota bacterium
AAATCCCCTTCCTGGTATCGCAGGTGGGTATATGGGGTTTGTTGGTGAAGCGGCTTGGGGTTGTAGATGTCGCTCGGAATCCCGTTTTCCTTGAGCGCCTTCTGGATCTCGGGCCTCTTGTCACTCAAAAGGGAGTACTGGGCCCAGGCGGAACGGAGTCCCTCCGGGACATGAGGTGTGACAAGACCTTTCTGCTCCCGGAGTCTTTCCGTGTATCCCTTGGCAACCCGACCCCTGGCCTCCAGCTCATCTGGAAAAGCCTCCAGCTTGGGCAAAAGGATCGCGGCCTGCAGGGTGTCCATGCGTGCGTTCAGGCCCACGCGCATGTTGTTGTATTTGTCCACGCCCTGGCCGTGGACTCTCACGGAACGCATTCGTTCCGCGAGCTCGTCTTCATCGGTGAACACGGCGCCTCCGTCTCCGTAGCAGCCCAGCGGTTTGGCCGGAAAGAAAGATGTACACCCTGCATCGGCAAGCGCACAGGCCTTTTTCCCATGGTATTCAGCCCCAAATGACTGGGCCGCATCACCGATCACAAAAAGCCCGTGCTCCTTTGCAAGGGCGTTGATCTCGTTGTAGGAGCTCGGGAGTCCGAACAGGTCCTCGGCGATGTTCCGCCTGGGCATGTGCCCGCTAGCTGGGAGCGCGGATGTTTTCGGCAGGGGATGTTTTCCTGCGTCCTTCTTCTTGACGGCTTCCACGGCCTGTTTCAGAGAGGCATCATCCATGTTGAAGGTCCTGGGATCGATGTCCACGAAAACCGGTACGGCACCCAGAAGGGAGATGACCTCTGCCGTGGCGATGAAGGTGAAGGGGGTGGTGAAGACGGCGTCCCCCGGTCCCACTCCGTGGGCCATCAAGGCCAGGAGCAGGGCGTCGGTTCCGCTGGAACAGGTCATCGCATGGCGTACGCCCGCATAGGCGGCAAGCCGATCTTCCAGTTCTCTCACCTCGGGCCCGAGGATGTACTGGCCGTGAGCCAGAACCGTTCTCATCCGCTTTTCAAGGTCTGTGAGGAGATGTCCCTGCTGGGCCTTCAGGTCGATGAACGGAAGGGGCTCGGTTCCCGGGGCAGCGGCAAGGAGGATCTTTTGAAGGGCCTCCGGGGAAACCGCGCGCGGTTCCTGTTTGATGAATGTCTGATCCTTGGAGAGGATCAGGGTTTCACCTCCCAGCGTGTCCGCGGCACCCAGCACGAACATCCGTTCCGGATCCTCCGCATCTACGATCCTTTCTGCCTCGAACGCGTAGGATGACAGGATCCCTACACTATCCAGAAGGCTCCTGGCCTTGTCCTGTGTTGTCTTGGAAAGAATGCCCGGAAGCGTTGCGGCAACAATCCAGGAGTTGTAGCACTGCGGAAGGCCCTCGTCCAGGACCTCCTGAAGGATCGGGAGGTCATCGTTTCCTTCCTCGAGCACGCTCCGCACGAGGTCGGGTGCAAGGATGAGGTGTTTCACCTGGTTTCATTCTCCTTTTCTTTTTCCCTGTTCACGCCCCCTTCGAGGAAGGGATAGCGCTCGTCACAGGCCGGACACGCATAGTCTACATCCAGCTTTTCACCGCAGGCACACACCCAGCCGGCCAACCGTGCCGGGTTTCCGGTCATGAGTGCATGGTCCGGCACATCCCTTGTGACCACGGCCCCGGCCCCGATGAATGCATACCTGCCGATCACATGACCGCAGACGATGGTACAGTTCGCCCCGAGCGTAGCCCCCTTCTTCACCAGCGTGGACCTGAGCACGTCCATGCGTCGGATGTGCGCCCTCGGATTGAACACGTTGGTGAACACCATGCTCGGCCCGCAGAACACCTCCTCCTCCAGGGTCACACCCTTATAGACGGACACATTGTTCTGGATCTTGCATCCCGGCCCGATCACCACGTCCGGCCCGATC
>CAZSUQ010001086.1:0-1900 GCA_964609935.1 uncultured Thermodesulfobacteriota bacterium
GGACACTCGGCTCTGGGTCTGGCGGAAGGCCTTACCGCGAGAGTTCTCGAAAGGGGTCGTCGCGGGGTGTGGTTATGCGTTTGTGGAGACCTACAGCCGCCTATTCGGCACGGTAGACCCCATGATGAATCTCATCGTCCGTATTCCGACCACGCTCCCGCTCCACGCGATAACCTCAGGAATCTTCTTCGTGGGCATGTCCCAGGTATTCCATGACCACCGTAGTGAACGATCCTTCCAAGAGGAGTTCCAAGACCTCCAGAAGATCATTTCCCGGGAGATACTCACCCTTCCTTATGTGAAGGGCCTGGGATGTATCCTTCTCGCGGTGGTGATCCACGCCCTTTACTTCACGGTTGCGTTTGACATGCGTGGGGTGTTCTGATGGGCGGGTTCGGTGGCTGGCGCCAACGGGAGGAGATGGCGAAGCAGGAGATCTTCGCGGACATCCTGAACAAAGAGGAAAGCAGTGTCCAGGGATTTCTTAAGATCCTCTGCGCGTTCTCCGACTACTTGGACGACAAGTTCAAGTACATGCCGTACATTGATCTTGAGTTCACTGACATCCAGGCAAAGCGAATCGAGGCGCTGGTGGCGGAGATGGCCGACCGTGATGTCGAGCATTTTCACGTCATGGCAAAGATGAAGCAGGAAGGGGCGTGGGACCGTCTTTCTCCCTTGAAAAAGTACCAGTACCGTACCAGCCTTGGACTCTCAAAGGCTGAGGAGAAGGAGATCTGCGCGATTCTGGTGGCGGCCTCCATCGCCAGCGTCCGGGAGAATAAGAAGGACCGACGTCGGGCAATCGGTCCGGGCGATCCAGGACGTGAGGGCCCCCGTGCCTTCGATGACGTCCTCCAGGAACTCGAGAGTGCGATGATCGTGGAAGGAGGAGGTGGTGAACCTGCCTGACGAATCTGCGGCCACGATCCTGGGCCCCGAGAACCAACCCGCCCTCTGGCGGAAACACAGCGAAGGGAAGATCGAGCGGGTCGATGATGCCGCGTTCCAGGATCTTCTGTATGAGTTCCGGTGGTCCATCAAACGCCGGGGACGGGTCCGACGAGCCCGCGAGATTCTCCTCCTCATCCCTACCGCTGCTGCGGCCATCGAGGAGAAGATCGGCCGCCCGGGAGATAACAAGTTCTCGACCTACTGGTGGACGCAGTATCAAGCCTGGGAGGTATGGATAATGGTCCGCTACGGGAAAGCCACGTATGAGGAGGTCCCCACGATTTCCTTCGAGGAGTTCAAGAAAGTTCTTCTGGATATTCTCTGTCGGTGGTATAACGGCTATCAGGTGACCGACTCCTTTTTCCCAAAGACCGAGGAGCAGGACCCCCCACTTCAGGAGATCGACGCGGGCTGGTTGGAGTTCGGGTGGTTGAATCTCATCCAGGACGGTGTGATCCATCTCCAGGTTGGACCGCCGCGCGGGGGGAAGACCAATTCCGACAGTTACATCGCCCGGAACATTGCGGGCAAGATGTTCAAGGGTGCCGAGGTTCATGTCATAACCAACGTTTCATTCTACGACCGGACCCTGAAATCCTACCCGAATATTCATCGCTGCGTGTATCTTTCCGATGTGTTCTTTACCATCGGGCAGCTGAAGGTCAAATACGGTGCAGCGGTGAAGATCCTCGTTATCTGGGATGAAGCGGACGCTACGATCAGAACCACCGGACGGACCGGGAAAAAGATCGGATGGGTCGGGGTCTTTACCAAGCAGATGGGGAAGTTCGGGGTATCGCTCCTCCTGAATTTCAAGCACCTCCGGGACGCGGACCCGAAATGGCAGGACAAGAACATGCCCGGTGGGACCATCGGCTACAAACTCCACATGGGTGCCTATCCTATTTACAAGGGAGGAAAAGCTACCCTTGGCTACTTCAAGAAG
>CAZSUQ010001087.1:0-1899 GCA_964609935.1 uncultured Thermodesulfobacteriota bacterium
ATCTGTTATGCTTTCCACATCTCATAAACCACGGCAGAGGAATAATTCGAGATTATATTCAGCCGGGGAAAATTCCGGTGCAGGAAGGCAACCAGACGAACCCGAGCCTTGAGACTGGAAGGACGTGGAAAAGAAACGGGAGCAGTGGAAATCCCAGACAGGCTTCATCCTGGCGGCCATCGGCTCGGCGATCGGACTCGGAAATCTCTGGCGCTTTCCCTACATGGCGTACGAAAATGGGGGCGGGGCCTTTCTTCTCCCCTACCTGGTGGCCCTGCTCACGGCCGGCATCCCTCTCATGCTGCTCGAATACGGCATGGGGCAGAAGATGCGGGGGAGCGCGCCCGCGGCCTTTGCCAAGGCGAACCCCCGCTGGGAATGGTTGGGCTGGTGGTGCGTCCTGTTCGTCATGTTCGGGATCGTTCTCTACTACAATGTCATCATCTCCTGGTGCCTCCATTACTTCCTCTGCTCCTTCTGGCTCCCCTGGAAGGAGGATCCGAACGGATACTTCTTTAATCAGTTCCTGAAGTTTTCAGGGTCGCCGGGCGAAATCGGCCTGATCCACACCCCCATCCTGTACGAGCTGATGGCGATCTGGTTGATCAACTGGTTCATCGGCTACCGGGGTGTTCAGCGGGGCATCGAGCTGGCCAGCAAGATCTTCATCCCCCTTCTCGTGTTTCTGACCTGTATTCTCGTCTTCTGGGGGATGAGCCTCGAAGGAGCCGGGGAGGGGATCCGGGCCTACCTGAAACCGGACTTCGAAAAGATCGCGAACCCCAAGGTCTGGCTGGCCGCCTACGGGCAGATCTTCTTTTCCTTGAGTATCGGCTTCGGGATCATGATTGCCTATGCAAGCTACCTTCCAAAGGGAACGAACCTTCACCGCAGTGCCATGATCACCTGTATCGGGAACTGCTGCTACTCCATCTTTGCAGGGCTTGCGGTCTTTTCCACCCTGGGGTACATGGCCTTCAAGACCGGGAAACCCATTGACCAGGTCGTGGACAAGAGCATCGGGCTGGCCTTTGTTGCCTATCCCCAGGCCATCAACCTCATCCCCAAGCTTCCGGCCTTTTTCAGCGCCATCTTTTTCCTGATCCTTGTCCTGGCCGGACTCTCATCGTCCATTTCCATCATCGAGGCGTTCAACACCGCCCTCATGGACAAGTTTCATATCGACCGAAGGAAAGCGGTGACGGCCATGTGCGGGCTCGGATTCCTTGGGAGCATCATCTTCACCACCAGCGGAGGCCTTTGCTGGATCGACATCCTGGATCACTTCATCACGCAGTACGGACTGGTCACCGTGGGCGTGGCGGAGAGCCTGCTGGTGGGGTGGGTCCTGGGAGCGGAGGAGATCCGTCAATTCATCAATCAGAACTCGAGGATCAAGCTGGGCCGGTGGTGGAACGGCATGATCCGGTTCATCAACCCCATTCTGCTCGGGACCAACCTGATCCAGTCCTTTGCCGGGGATTTTCGTAATCCGTACGAAGGGTACCCCTGGTTCTGGTTGGTTCTCATCGGTGTGAACTGGCTGCTCGGGTGCCTGGTTGCGGCATTTTTCCTTGCCTCGGCAAAAAGGAAGAAGGCCGATGCATGAACAGGGAAGGCGTCCGCTATGTTTTCGGTCAAGGGGTGGGGGGGAGAGAACTCCCTGCCGTCCAGGCATGCGGGATTGTGACAAAGGATAGGTAGAACGCCGCAGGATGGGATGTTTCAACGACCTGCGAGACCTGATTTTTGGCCTTGGAGAAGGCCGAACGGAGGTGTAGAGGATGGCAAGTGAAGTCATGGAGATTCCTGAAGCGCTGACCTTCGATGACATCCTGCTGGTCCCGCAGGAGACGTCGATCCTTCCCCACGAGGTGGACCTGCGCACGCGACTCACCC
>CAZSUQ010001088.1:0-1896 GCA_964609935.1 uncultured Thermodesulfobacteriota bacterium
AGCACCGGACTCCAAATCCGGGTGATGGGGGTTCGAATCCCTCCTGGCCTGCCAGGCCTAGAGCCACTCGACGGCCCCTTTGATGAACAATCGTTGTGGATGCGCAAGTCGTCTTGAGTTCAGCGGATGAACGGACGCAGAGACGGATACGGGATTACGCAAAAATGATCAGGACCGGGCGGATCGACCATGTTTGAAAAAATCAAGCAGTTCTTTAAAGAGTTTCGTATTGAGATGCGGAAAGTCTCCTGGCCTTCGCGCAAAGAGGTGGTCGCGTCCACCGGTGTGGTCCTCTTTGTCGTCTTTTTGATCTCTACCTATCTTGGCATGGCGGACTTTATTTTTTCCAAGCTGCTTAAAATCATTCTCAGCTGAATGTCCACGAACTTCGGCATAACCCGATAATCATCACACGGAAGATCCATGGAAAATCAGTGGTACGTGGTCCATACCTATTCCGGTTATGAGATGAAGGCCAAGCAGAACTTGGAAGAGCGAATCAAGAAACTCGGAGAGGAAGAACGATTCGGCGAAATCCTCGTACCCATGGAAAACATTGTGGAAATGGTCAAGGGGAAGAAGCGCGAAACGAAGCGGAAGTTTTTTCCCGGATACATCCTCGTCAACATGCAGCTCAACGACGAGACCTGGTACATCGTGAAAAACACGCCCAAGATCACTGGGTTTGTGGGCGGGAGCACGAACCCTCCTCCTATCCCTGAGGAGGAAGTCCTTAAAATCACCAAACAGATTGCCGAAGGATCCCTCAAACCGAAACCAAAGGCTATTTTCGAAAAGGGTGAAGGCGTTCGAATCATTGACGGTCCGTTTACGAGCTTCAACGGAGTGGTGGAAGATGTGAAACCCGAAAAGGGGAAACTTCGTGTTGCGGTGAGTATTTTCGGACGCTCGACACCAGTTGAACTCGAATTCACACAAGTCGAGAAGAATTGAAGAAGTTGTTGGCATGGATTTTCTGACGTCATCGTACGTGAACCTGAACCGATAGCGGAACGAAGCAAGGAACGTCATGGCAAAAAAGGTCATTGCAGCAGTTAAACTGTTGGTCGCCGCCGGCCAGGCGAACCCTGCCCCACCGGTGGGCCCGGCATTGGGGCAGCATGGTGTAAACATCATGGAGTTCTGCAAGTCATTCAACGCGAAAACACAGGGACAGGAGGCCATGCTGATTCCTGTCCTCGTCACGATTTATGCCGACCGCTCCTTTTCCTTCATCACCAAAACACCACCTGCGTCGGTGTTGCTGAAAAAGGCTGCCGGGATCGCGAAGGGAGCCAACACCCCCGGGAAAGAGACGGTGGGCAAGGTGACCAAACAACAGATCGCGGACATCGCCCAGCAAAAACTCCAGGACTTGAACGCCGTGGACATGGAAAATGCGTCCAGGATCATCGAAGGGACGGCGAGAAGCATGGGCATCGAAGTCATGGATGCTTGAAACCCGGGACCTAACACAGGCCGTGAACCGCATTCAAAGGAAGTTCGAGTGAAAAGTCATGGGTAAACGAGGAAAGAAATTTACAGAAGCTAAAGAAAAGTTTGAATCCGGCCAGCGCCACGCACTGGAGGAAGCCTTCAGCCTTTTGCCTCAGCTGAGCTTTTCCAAATTCGATGAAACCGTGGACGTGGCTGTTCGCCTCGGTGTGGACCCCAAACGTGCGGATCAAATGGTTCGTGGAACGGTGGTCCTTCCTCACGGCATTGGCAAGGAAGTGCGCGTTGCGGTCTTTGCCAAGGGAGAGAAGGAGAAAGAAGCCGAAGAGGCCGGCGCGGATATTGTGGGCGGTGAAGATTTGGTCAAGAAGATTTCCGAGGAAGGCTGGCTCGAATTCGACAAGGCGATCGCCACACCGGACATGATGGCCGTTGTGGGAC
>CAZSUQ010001089.1:0-1893 GCA_964609935.1 uncultured Thermodesulfobacteriota bacterium
GATCATCCAGTCCGTGCGTTTCTTTCGAAAGAAACGCACGGACTGGATGATCTCCTGGAGGGAAAACAAGATCCGCTGGGTCGTTTACTACTACCTTGTGGGCCTGATCGTTTCCTGCTTGATATTTTTCGTGGAAGAAGCCCTGTTCCCTCTTCCCCTGCGATATCTCTACAAGAGCCTCCTCGTCCTGGTTTTCATCCCCCTCGTTACGATTGTCTTCAGCATCTTCCTCAGCGGAAGGCAAAGCTCCTAGATGGATGGTTCCCTGAACAGGAGGACCCGACATCCTGAAAAAACTCCTGAAACAGTATGAGCAGCCCCTGCTGAGCATCCTCATGTTCGGTGTCTGGGCGCTCGGTTACTTTGCCCTCGCGGAATTCGCAGAGGGAAGGCAGGGGTTCAAGGTCCCCATGCCGGCGTGGGAGAAGCAGATTCCCTTTGTGCCTCTCTTCGTGTGGATCTATCTCTCCATCTACCCGCTTTTCCTGCTGCCCTTTCTCTACATTCGGAACAAGGAGTTCTTCCGGCTCTTCTCCATCGCCTACATCACCCTCATGTGTACCTGTTACGTTATCTACGCCTATTACCCCACGTCTTTTACGCACAGACCCCCCCTGGCCGTGGATTCCTTTTCCACCTGGGCATTGAGCAAGGTGTACAAAGCAGACAACACGTGGAACTGTTTTCCCAGCATGCACGTGGCCATGTCGCTCCTTGCCTCACTCACCCTCCTGGAGGTCCACCGTGTACGCGGCATCCTCGCCATCCTGCTCACCCTTGCCATTTCCGCCTCCACGGTGCTGATCAAGCAGCATTACGTCCTCGACATCCTGGGTTCCATGGTCCTGCCGTTTCTGGTCTATTTCATCCTGTTCCGAAAACGGATCCTGGACACGCTCTACGAGTACGTTCAAAGATCCGAAGAAACCCTGGAAAGGTGGATCGCACGGAGGATCGACCAGCGGGTGGAGGAGGCCCTTTCCGGGCCCCTCCGGGAGCCCATCGATCAAATGGTCCGCACCATGGTCGAGGATGCCCTCAAGAAAGGCATGCAGGGCGGTGCGTCCCCTACCCTTGCTCCGGGCGGCCCGGAAAGCAAGTCCTCTGAGGAGGAAAAGACATGAAAGCGAAAACCAAGGATCACATCTCCGTGGTCATCACACCCAACTGAGGGGCAACAGGATCATGCAATACAGTCGCACACCCCCCCCAAACGTTCGTTACTCTTTCGGAGGGCCCACCACACCCACGGTGAAGCTGCTCCTGATCATCGCCGGAGTGGTCTTCTTCGTCCAGGTCATCTCGAGAGAGATGTTCGGCATCTACCTGGAACCCTGGTTCGGTGTCGTGCCCTATGACGTCATTCATCGCCTGTTTCTCTGGCAACCCTTCACCTACCTCTTCCTCCACGACGGGCTCCTTCACATCGGCTTCAACCTCCTCGTTCTCTGGATGTTCGGCTGTGAGCTGGAGCGGGTCTGGGGACGACGGTTCTTCATCAAGTACCTTGTCGTCTGCGGGGTCGGCGCAGGGTGCTGTATCGTTCTGGTTGCACCCTCCAGCTTTGTCATCACCATCGGTGCATCGGGTGCGCTGTACGGGATCCTCCTCGCTTACGGCCTCCTGTTTCCCAACCGGCAGATCCTGCTCTGGTTCGTTCTGCCGATCCGTGCCAAGCATTTTGTCATCTTCATCGGCGTCCTGGCCCTGTACTTCACCCTGACGCAGCAAAGCATGGACGCCCGGGGGCATCCGGGCAGCAAGGTCAGCCACCTGGCACACCTGAGCGGTCTCGCCATCGGTTACCTCTACCTGCGGGGATGGGGACACTACCGGACGATCCATCGCCGTTACCTGGAGTGGAAGCTCAAACGGCTCAAGAAGAAATACAAG
>CAZSUQ010001090.1:0-1892 GCA_964609935.1 uncultured Thermodesulfobacteriota bacterium
CAGGCATGCCTGCCTGAACCCTTTTTCGCACCTTCGTTAAGAGGTTACGATCGAAGAGGTCCTCGCATCGGCTCCCCTGTCCGATCCCCTGAAACTCCTGGACATGTGCCCTCGAACGGACGGCGCCTGCGCCGTGATCTTTGCTTCCGATCAGGTGGCCGAGAAGATCTGCCCCAGGCCGGCCTGGGTCCTCGGTACGGCAAACCGGCACCTGTACACCTACCTCGGCGACGCGGACTATGTCGGGCTCAAGTCTCTGCGCCTTGCGGGCCAGGAGCTCTACCGGAAGGTGGGGATCAAAGAACCCTTGAAGGAAATCGACGTCATGGAGCTCTACCTCCCCTACTCCTTTGCCGGGTTGAGCTGGATCGAGGAACTGGGATTGTGCAAGTACGGGGAAGGCCCGAGGCTCCTGTGGGATGGGGTGACCGATCTCGGAGGCGAGCTGCCGATCAACCCGTCCGGCGGCGTGATTTCCTGCAATCCCATCGGTGCCACAGGGCTCATCCGCTGTGCGGAAGCAGCCCTTCAGGTCATGGGGAAGGCGGACAAGCGGCAGGTGCCGGATGTGAAGATCGCCCTGAGCAGCGGATTCGGCGGTTGCTGGTGGTCCGATCTGCTCATGTATGGGGCTGAGAAGCCTGTTTGAGGAATCAAGGAGGAACCCATGGAAGAGGCCCAAAAGCAGGAACGGCTCGTGATGCAATCCGGGGAAGCTCAACAGCCATTCAGGTACGCAGTGGGCCGCTACGGATCCAAGTTCTTCATGGAGCTCAGGGATCACAAACGCCTTCTGGGGATCCGGTGCCCGAAGTGCAACAAGGTCTATGTGCCTCCCCGGAAGGTGTGCGGCCCCTGTTTCGAGCGGATGGAGGAGCTGGTGGAGGTGAGCCCAAAAGGGACGCTGGTGGCTTACACGATCCTGCGATTCAGCTTTCTGGATCCGGAAACCGGCAAGCAGAAACCGGTACCCTATGGATACGGCTTCATCCGGCTGGACGGCTCGGACAATGCCTTTCAGCACTTCATCGATGTTCGTGATGAAAGCAAGATCCGGATCGGGGCTCGTATGCAGGCCATCTTCCGTGAGGAGAGAAACGGCAACCTTGCGGATATCCGGCACTTCGAGGTCCTGGAGACCGAGTGAACACGGAGAACACTTGAAAAAGAGCGGTATCAAGGTTGTTGCACAAAACAAGAAGGCTCGTTTCAACTACGAAATCGTTTCAACGTTCGAGGCCGGACTGGTCCTCACCGGTACCGAGATCAAGTCCATTCGGGAAGGCCTTGTGCAGTTGAAGGACGGATACGGAAAGATCCAGGGGGGCGAGGCTTACCTTCACGAGGTCTATATCGCGCCGTACCCGAACGCCGGCCCCTTCAATCACGATCCCACGCAACCCAGAAAGCTGCTGCTTCACAAGAGGGAGATCCTGAGGCTCTACGGGAAAACCCAGGAGAAAGGGTTTGCCCTCATCCCGCTCCGCCTGTACCTGAAGAGCGGGAAGGCTAAGGTTGAACTGGGGCTGGGCAAAGGGAAGCGAAAGTACGAGAAGAGGGAAACCATCAAGAAACAGGACGCCAAGAGAGAGATTCAACATACGTTCGAACGGATGTCGAAAAGGCAGTGAAGTGCCCTCAGAGGGAGGAGACACGGTCGAACGTTCGCGCTTCTTCTCGGGAGGGAGGCAAGAACAAAAGGACGTCTTCCAACCAGAGGTCTGAACAAGGATCTTGAGCACCACGCAAACCCTTAACGTACAACGGAGTGCCTCATGATGCGAATCCTGAGAGTTCTTTCGGTCTCCTTCATGCTCTGTGTGGTTTCTCTCTTCTCCCTCCCCTCCCTTGCTTCTCTCCTGTATGCCGCTGACGAGTCCTCGCCGGGCCTT
>CAZSUQ010001091.1:0-1891 GCA_964609935.1 uncultured Thermodesulfobacteriota bacterium
CAGGATGGCCATCTGGCAGTAGCTCGATTTGTACATGAAATCGATCAAATCCTGCTGGCAAATCTCCCGCATGAAATCAATGGCAGCTTCCAGGGATCGATCCTCGTCTTCGGCTCCATAAAGATACTGCTTTTCCAGCGGCCATTCCGCCAGAAGCTTTATGGTCATCTCGGTGCAGACCCCGAACATCCCGTCCGCGTTGATGAACATACCGGAGAGATCCGGACCGGGGCCCCACTGAACAGGCATATTCTCCACCTCGGGAATGGCTGAAGGCCCCAACTTCAGGATTTCGCCATCCGGCAGTACCCAGGTCATGTTCAGGATAAACTCCGGGGTGTTCCCAACCTTGTGCCCTATTGCGGCCATGCCTCTGGCGATATGATTGGCAAGGGTGGATGCACTTCCCAGACTGCCCGAAAGGGCCGGCCTGAGGCGAAGGTCCTCGGTGGCAAAATGCTTATTCACGGCTGTATAGGCAACGGCGTTGCGCACGTGGGGCTCAATGGTCAGGGTCATGCTTTCCTCATCGATGTCCAGGATCTTGTCCATGCGCTTGAGATCCAGGAGGATGCCTCCGGTGCGAGGAAGAGTGAGACCGGCATGATTAAAGCCCGTGGAAAAGGGCACAACCGGCATTCCATACTTATTCGCGAGTTTCATGACACGTTGTACGTCTTCGGTGCTGCCCGGCAGGGCCACGATATTGGGTTTCTTCCCCACGGCTTGTGTAAAATCTCTTCCATAGCCTGTCAGGACCGCGTCGTCGCCGGTGGCCCACTCTTCACCCAGGGCGTCTTGAAGCTCTTCCAGGAGTTCTTCCACATTCTCCTCATTGATTCCCTTCTCCTCGACTTCGCTAGCGTCCACGACCTCCTCCTCCCCTTCCACAGCACTGACCACCGCTTCGTCTTGCATAGCCATGATTTTCTCTCCTTATGCTAAAGAGCAACCGGCCTCCCGGGATTCAGGATTCCCTTTGGATCTGTCATTTTCTTTATGCGCTTTAAAACGTTCAGGTAGCCCGGCATGGAGGAATAGATCTTCTCCGCCAGTTTGCCGCGCGGAAGATCGAAGTAGGCCCCTCCTTTCAACAGATCGAATAGAAGCTTTTCCGGGATATTCTCCCTGGCGCCGTGAAAATTGTAATGCTGATAAGCACAGGCTCCCCTGGAAAAGGAGACGAGAATGGTCCCCATGTCATCCGCTGAAAGGCCTACCTTGCCTGCATGTTTCTCCACGGTCTCGTGGAACCCACCCGCATCCGGGAATTTTGCATAGAATCCCATGTGTGGCGCCTTGTCCGCATACCATGGCAAGTCCAGTTTTCCGGTAACAGCGGCATCATCCACTTCCATGAACCGGCATTTGTGTTTCTCTGCGAGGCTCTTGACTCTCTTTGCCTGGTAGGCAACTAGTTTCTCTTTTCCCCGCAAACCCACGATGACCACCCAAGGATCGCTTCCATTGGTGTCGATACTGAAAACTCGCCTGAACTCCTGGCTGTTCATCATGAGACATTCAATGCCCAGTTCGTGCCGGGGGATTTCCCGTATTGTTCTTGCAGCCGACTCAAAATCCTCGTATCCCAGGCACATTGACCGCCTGCTCTCCCACACCGGATATGCATAAACGCTTGCACGGGTCATGACCCCGAAGATGTCTTCGGAGCCGAGGTACCAGCGGGAAAGATTGGCGCTCCCGTCTTCTTTGCAATCAGCGGTTTCTTCTGAAAGGGCATGGGACCCGGTCTTATGGATATCGCCATCGGCAAGGACGGTTCTCATGTTGGAGAGTTGTACTTCCGGGTAGCGTCCGGATCCCAGCATGACCCGTCTGTTGACATAGTTGCATGCCACCGAGGATCCTTCCGCCGCGGCAGGAAGCATCA
>CAZSUQ010001092.1:0-1888 GCA_964609935.1 uncultured Thermodesulfobacteriota bacterium
GAACCGAAAGGAGGCCCTCGAGGTCACGAAGATCTGGCCGGATCTGGACAGCGTCCTCAGGGAGATCGAACAGGAGTGGGGCCGGCCGCCGAAAACCGTGGCCACGAGTGCGAATATCGCTGAACCGGACCTGGACTATTCGGAGATGCGCGATCGTGTGGAAAGAGAGGAGGACGCCTTTGTCCTGCTCTTTGGAACCGGATGGGGACTCACGGATGAACTGGTGCAAAACGCGGATTACAGGCTGCGGCCCATCAAGGGGCCTTCCGGGTATCATCACCTCTCCGTGCGTTCCGCTGTCTCCATCATCCTGGATCGCGTCCTGGGCGAACGGCAATCGGATCGTTGAGAAGGGTTCCTCGGAACAGGCTGTAACAAGGAAGGGCTTGATCCATAACGGATGAGACACACAGGGATGGAAAGGGGACTCGAAAGCAAGTCCCGGTGACCTGCAGGATTAAAATAAAGATAAATCACGCATCAAAAACGCCTTGAAAATGCTTTTCGAAAGATGTTCAGGCCAAGGAGGAGAGTACGATGAGCACTACGATTGAACAGATTGAAAAATCGCAGATGCGGCACGACCTGCCTGAGATTCGATCAGGAGACACGGTACGGGTCTACACAAAGTTTCGGGAAGGGGCAAAAGAGAGGGTCCAGCCGTTTGAAGGGGTTGTGCTTCGGGTCAACCGCGGCCTGTCCCGGAGTACCTTCACGGTCCGGAAGGTTTCCTACGGAATCGGTGTGGAGAGGATCTTCCCTCTCCACTCACCGAACGTGGTGAAGGTGGAAACCCTCAAGCGAGGACGGGTCCGTCGTTCGCGGATCTACTTCCTCCGGCAGCGGTCGGGCAAGAGCGCCAGGCTCAAGGAGGTGCGTCAGGCCCCACCGAAAAAAAAGGCCTGATCCGTACCTGTTCTTACACCCATACCCGGCCGGCCGGATCCTTTCCGCATGAGTGCGTCCGCGGCCTTCTTTGCAGGGGGTTGAAGGTATTTCCTCTTCCACGCGCAAGAGAAAGGCCTCTTCGCCAAAGGCGGGCCTTGCACGTGGGCGTTCCGGATCCGAAGACGTGCAGAAGGTCCTGTGGGATGAATCCCCTGACATGCTCCAGATGGAAACCGCTCTGCATGGAAGGGGCTATACCCGTATCGCAGGCCTGGACGAGGCAGGCAGGGGGCCCCTGGCCGGTCCTGTGGTGGCTGCCGCGGTGGTTCTGCCTCGGGGCAAGCGTTACGAGGGCCTGACCGACTCCAAGCTCCTCCGCCCCCTCCAGCGGGAACAGTGGTTCCAGACCATCCTGGACGAGTCCCTTGACTATGCAATCGCCCAGGTCAGCGAACAGGACATCGACGCGTGGAACATCCTCGTAGCCAGCCGCAAGGCAATGGAAAGCGCTGTGAACGGGCTTTCCAGGATGCCGGATCACCTTCTTGTGGACGGCATCGTTCCGCTCGAAACCCACGTGCCCCAATCGTGTGTCATCAAGGGAGATCAGAGGAGCCAGTCCATTGCGGCCGCCTCCGTCCTTGCCAAGGTCACCCGTGACCGCCTCATGGAAGAGATCCACGAGCAATATCCCCAGTACAACTTCAGGAAGAACAAGGGGTATGGAACGCGGGAACACCGTCAGGCCCTGGAACGCTTCGGCTGCTGCCCGGTCCACCGCAAGACCTTTCGCGGGGTGAAGGCGCCCGATGCCCCGGGACAAGATGCCTTTCAGAAGGACCTCTTCCACAAAAAGAAGCCCACCTGAAACCTTCTTGCCTTTCCGGGTCCCAGGGAATATTCTCGACCCAGATTCCTCATAGCAGGTGTGGACCTCCCAGAGCCATGATCCGCAGAAAAGCACCCACCACAGAGAAGGGCCGCTTCGGTGAAGACACGG
>CAZSUQ010001093.1:0-1880 GCA_964609935.1 uncultured Thermodesulfobacteriota bacterium
ACAATCTATCCATTACGTGACATCAACCAGGGGAGAGAATAAATCAATAGCATCTTTCACGTAATTGTCATCCAGGGATAACTGAAGCGCCTTGCTGGGACAGATCTCCGCGCATCGACCGCATGCCCGGCACTCTTCATTGAGCACAGCCATATCGTCTTCCAATGTGATACCGGCAAACATGCATGCTTCGACGCACTTCCCACAGCCGACACACCCTTCATTGACTGAAATGTCAACACCGGGCATCCTTGCAAATGCCCGCCCCAATGTCTTCTTAAGGGGTTTTCCCACGCTTGGCAGTATAATAGACATGCAACAGCAGGGGCAGCAGCTGCAGACGGTAAGCAGTTTGTCTCCGGGACCGACACCCAGCCACAAGGCATCAAATTTCGCCTTGGCTACAAGGCTCATCAGACCCGCTTCCCGGCAGCGGCGGATATGCTTCTTTGCCTCTTCCTGGGAAATGGTCTGACACAAATCCGGGTGAATCCCTTTTGCCGCTTCACCCAGGAAAAGACAGGAATGCTCGATATGATCGTAGTCTTTGCAACCATTTGAAGTGCGGCACATACAGGAATTCATGCGCGCGATATGGGAAGACTTGTCGATGAAATAATCGATCACCTGCACGGGAGGAGCTATTTCTACCGGACTGTCGAGCTCTTTATGAATCGGTATAGCGCCTTCCTGGGGCAGACATATCCCCTTATCATCAGGCTCCAGAAGCTTCTTTTCCAACAGACGGGCAATGGATTCGTATTTGGTCAGGCCAAGCAATTTGGGTTTATGCACAAGAGGGTAGAGCGCCTTGAAGATCCTTGCATGTCTTAATTGTCTGTCCACAATCTTCCCCAATCCTGTTTGCCGGATTCTAGGAGGTAGTATTCATTACATTCTCTCCAGTATGCTGATTGTCATGGAGGCTTCCTCTATGGTGAGAATGCCCCCCCCGTTTTCCGCCAGGGCGATTCTTACCGCCTTCGGCACCTGACGTTTGCCGCCCTCCCCTCTCATCTGCGTGACCAGTTCGAATATCTGTGCCAGCCCGCTGGCACCCACAGGATGCCCTCTGGAAAGCAGACCACCGCTGGTGTTGACGGGCATTTCTCCATCCAGGGCGGATTTTCCGGCATCTATAAATTCACCCCCCGTGCCCTCGGCGGTAAAGCCAAGCGCTTCGGTTTGATGGAGTTCGCCATAAGCAGTGGCATCATGCACCTCTGCAATGTCAATATCCTCGGGTCCCAAACCGCCCTTCTCGTAGACGATCTTTCCCAGCCGCTCTCCAATGTCCGGAAGGTCTTCAAAGTTCCGCTTGTCCGACCCGGAAGTGTGGGCGATGGCCCTTATCTTTACGGGCTTGTGTCCCATCAACTTGGGCAGGTATCTTTCGGAAACGATGATGGCCGCTGCCGCGCCGTCTCCAATGGGCGCACACATGGGCCGGGTGATCGGATAGGAGATGAGCCTGTCATTCATGACCTTTTCAAACCCTACCGGTTCCTGCCAGTGGGCCTTCGGATTGAGAGACCCGTTGAACCGGTTCTTGACCACGATCCTGGCCAATTGTTCCTGCGTGCTGCCGTACTTCCACATGTGCCAGCGGCTCATAACGCCATAGGTTTCCATGGCACGGCTTTTCCCCATTCCGTCATCCTGCGGGACCGGAACCTGGAACTGATCGGAGAGTTCTTCATACAGGCTGAAGGTATCGTTCAGGTCGGTATTATCGAATCCGCTGGTAAAGGCAGAGAAAACCAACTCCTTGTCCGGATGGGCGATCTTCTCTACGCCCAAACAGAGCACCACATCAAACTCACCGGACTTGACGGCCATATAGCCGGAGTAGAGACCGGTCGAGGCCGAGGCGCAAGCAT
>CAZSUQ010001094.1:0-1879 GCA_964609935.1 uncultured Thermodesulfobacteriota bacterium
CCATGTTTGAGAAACCGGTGGGTGAAAAGGACTTCAAACGTCTCAAAAACATTCAGATGGGTTCCCTGCTTCCCGTTTTTCTCGTTTTGATCTTCTTTCTCTTCACAAAGGACATCCTCTTCCTGCTCTGCTTCTTCTTTCTCCTGATTATCGGTGTGTTCATGCCGTGGGCACACCGGGAGATCCTTTCCTCTCATCTCATCCAATTGAAGAAGATTGATCATCTCCAGGAATTGCTCGAGAGGACCCCAAAACAAGACCCCTGAACGATTCGAAACGGAAACCGTATTCGAAAACAGGGACGAAGATGAAAAAGAAGCCGGAACCCATCGATGGAGGTTCCGGCTTCATTCTCGTGAATGAGATGATTGCCACCGGTAGCCGGGGTCATTCGGTTTGTAACATGGTTGCACAATCCGGGCAAATAGGCTCATCTTCGGGATATTCCATGCAATCCACACACAATTGCTTCCCGCAGGCTTCACATGCCATGACGTGATTCTTGCAGAACAGTTCTTGGCAGTACGGGCAATCCTTCGCTTCATCAAGCAGCATTTCGCTTTCACAGATGGAACATTTGATGGCCATCTTCATCTCTCCGATGCAAGAAGAAAGAGCAGGATACCGGTCGGGATTCCCAGAAACATTCATTGCGGTTGGGAGCCACAGCGGTCACGGTCACAGGGAAGTAAAAGGTTCCACTCTTTTATCATTTTTCCCTGGAAAAGGGAAGAATGTGAGCAACGATTTTCGTTATTTGCTTTCGGCAACCTGGCTCTTTCAAAACCTTTTTCTTTCTCGCCGCCTCACGACCTTCTGTATTGAATCCCTCTGCGGGCATGCGCTATGATGAGGAGCACGGTTCGCTCGGAGCATTGGAAAGGGATTGATCCATGGATCTTCTTATTCACATCATTGACGACGATGACTTTATTTGCAGTTCACTCGATCGTCTTTTCAAAAAGAAGGGCCACCGCGTCACCCTGTCGCGAACCGGCACCGAAGGCCTTCAAATGATCAAGGAGAATCAACCCGACCTTGTTTTCCTTGATCTGAGCCTTCCGGACATTGACGGGATGGAGGTTCTGAAGAAGATCCACAAGCTGAACCTTCACATCCCCATTGTGATGATCTCCGGTTACGGCACCATAGAGATCGCCATGGAGTCCCTGAAAAAGGGTGCAAGGGACTTCTTGAGCAAGCCGTTGAATCCCACGAAGGTCAACAGTACGGTAGACAACCTCCTGACGCAGGTCCTGCTGGAGAAGCAGGTTCTTCAAATGCGAAGCGAGCAGCAGAACGATTTTTTCTTCCAGCTCGTTATCGGCCAGAACCCACAGATTCAACAATGCTATGCACTGGCGCGGAGTGCAGGGAACAGCGAGCGTCTGACCATCTTGATTACCGGGGAAAGCGGGACAGGAAAGGAATTTCTCGCCAAGTATATCCATTACAACAGCCCTCGAAGCGACAAACCCCTCATCACGGTGAACTGCAGTGCCTTGCCAAAAGATCTGGTGGAAAGCGAGCTGTTCGGATATGAGAAGGGGGCCTTCACCGGAGCTGCCACAAGCGGCAAGGAGGGGAAATTCGAGCTTGCAGAGGGAGGAACGCTCTTTCTGGATGAGATAGGCGATCTCCACCTGGAAGCGCAGGCGAAAATACTCCGATTTCTTCAGGAGCGGGAACTCCAGCGCGTGGGAGGAACGGATACACGGCTCTTGAACGTTCGTGTCGTTGCAGCCACCAACCAGGACCTCGAGCATCTTGTTGAAAACGGGGGTTTTCGTGAAGATCTTTACTACCGTTTGAATGTCATGCGCATCCACCTCCCCCCTCTAAGGGATCGAAAGGGAGATATTCCCATGTTTGCGCAACA
>CAZSUQ010001095.1:0-1879 GCA_964609935.1 uncultured Thermodesulfobacteriota bacterium
CATGAAAAAGGAAGTGAGGAACACGGCACGAGGGCATAGAAAGGATGCAAGTACGCTGAGTGAGAGAAATGTGCGTGTCGAAGTCGATGTCTCTCTGGCCCGTTTTGGCAGAAAGACCTTTTCAATCACGAGGGATCAGATACTCCTGCCCAACGATCGAATCCAGGTGGTTCGAATCGAACCATCTCAGGTGGAATTTCAGTTTAAGGAAAAACAATGATTGAATATTCATAAAAATGGTCATGACCTCCTTGGGTGCTGGCTTTATAAACCACACCCCTTTGGGGTGAATCAAAACCGGGCCCTCAGGACCCGGATATTTACTCTCAATAAGTTGTTCAAATTCTGAAGACTTTATCTATAATTGCCGATCAACTTGATATGGCTGATTATATAGAGGGGAACTCATGGACAAAAAACAGATGAACCGCAGAGAATTCATCAGAAAATCGACAGCGGGTGCCGCTTATACGGCAGTCGGGATGACACTACCGGGTCTATTCCGGGGAACTGCCGCCGCGGGTCAATATCCGGATGTTATCTTGGCAAAAGGCTCTCCCGGTCCTGCTGTCAGGGCAGCGGTGAATGCCTTGGGAGGGATGGAACGTTTCGTCAAGCCGGGCGCGAAGGTGGTGATTAAGCCAAATATGAGCTTTCCGAATCCTCCTGACAGGGGGACTACGACACACCCGGAGGTGGTGCGTGAGGTGGCGGTCATGTGCCTCAAAGCAGGCGCATCATCGCTCCTGGTGCTGGACAACCCCCTGCGCAATGCAGAGTTGTGTCTGAAGAGGTCCGGGGTGAAAGAGGTTACGAAAGGCCTCCCCAGGACCCACACTGAAGGACTCACGAGCAGACGTTTTTTCAAGACGATAAGGGTTCCCAAGGGAAAAGAAATTAGCTCCACGATGGTCATGAAACAGGTTCTGGAGGCAGACGTCCTCATTGCCGTTCCCGTAGCCAAATCCCACAGCGCTACCGGTGTGAGTCTGGCCATGAAGGGTATGATGGGCCTCATCTATGACAGGAGGGTGTTCCACGTCAGTCTGGATCTGAACACTGCCGTTGTGGACCTGTGCACGGTGTTGCGGCCCAACCTTACGGTCATTGATGCCTCTCGCATCCTCTCCAAGGGGGGGCCTGGAGGACCCGGCAAAGTCATTACCATGAATAGAATTATCGCTTCAACCGACATGGTGGCAGCCGACGCCATGGCGGTTGAACTGGGGACGTGGTACAACCGCAAATTCAAGGCGGGGCAGGTAAAACATATAAAGATGGCCCATCAGCGAGGTCTGGGCAACATGGACATAGCCGGACAGTCGGTAAAAGAGATTATTGCTTGATGAGATTCCAGCGACTCCTCCAGATCCCCCTTTTTTTCCTGTTTCTGTTCCTCTTGTGGCTTGCAGCATTTCCCCTGGCTGCCTGGTTGGAGGTGGATTTTTTCCTCCGGTTTGATCCCCTCATTTCTCTGGGGTCCATGGCCACGGCCCGTGCTTTTATCCCCAGGCTCTGGTGGGTGCTGGTCATTTTAGGATTGGCGTTTCTCTTGGGCAGGATGTTCTGCAGCACCATCTGCCCCATGGGGGCGACGATCGATTTTACGGACTGGCTGACCTACCGGAAGAAAAAGAGGAATGCCCAAAACAGTTTTGAAGCATGCGGCCTGTATCGAAACCTAAAATACTTGCTGCTTATGTTTGTTGCCGGGACCTCGTTGTTAGGGATCTTGTCTGTTTTTCTCTTTTCCCCACTTTCGCTGGCCACCCGCTTTTATTCGTTCGTTCTCTATCCGATCGTCTTGATGGTGGCCAATCTCTTTCTAGATACATTCCGCCCCGTCTTTCCCATTGTGGGTCTCGACAGTCTTTCATTT
>CAZSUQ010001096.1:0-1878 GCA_964609935.1 uncultured Thermodesulfobacteriota bacterium
CCCGTACTTGTTCGGTGCGAACAGCGGATGGGACTCGGCCAGCCAGTTGAAGGCGTAGGTGTCCAGCACGGCCGGATCGTCGGACATGTTTTCCTCGCCCACAATGTTCTCAAAGGCCTTGTATACATTCTTAGGGAGTGCCATAACGTCTCCTTTGTTTATCTGCTCTTCAAGCACACGCCTTGTGCAGAAGCTCCACCGCATCGTACACCGGAACGGCGGGCTGCTGCGCCTGCTCCCCCTGCTCCTTCTTGGCCAGGTCCAGGGAACCGTCCATGAAGTTCCTCTCGCACCATGGGCAGCAGCTCACCATGGCCTCTGCTCCGGTGGAGATGGCCTCGGCCAGCCTCTCCTGCGAGGTCCAGAGGGCGAACTCGGGGAAGGCGGACTTCACGCCGGCTCCGGACCCGCAGCACCAGCTGTATTCCCGCACCCTCTCCATCTCCCGGAGCTCGAGTCCGGGGATGCTCTCCAGCACGTTCCTGGGCGGGTCGAACACGCCGTTGAACCCCAGGGCCTTTTCCGTGGCCTTCACCACCAGGGTGCCCAGGATCTTCTCCTCCTGGCCGTGAGACGGGATCTTCGGTTCGCTCAGGCGGCCCAGGTGACAGGGGTCGTGATAGGTGACGGTCATGGGAACCGCTTTTTCCGGCTTGAGGTCCCCATCCTGAATGAGTTGATCCAGCATCTCCACGGCATGAACCACCTCGAAGTCCATCTCCTTGCCGAGCCTCGGATAATGGGATTTGAACATGCTGTAACAGCCTGCGCAGGACGTGACCACCTTCTTTACGCCAAGGGACTTGAAGTGCTCCAGGTTCTTGCCTGCCCACTCCTCAAAGAGCTTTTCATCGCCGATGGTGTAGCCCGGAGACCCGCAGCACTTCTCCTGGTCGCCCAGGATGCCGAAGTCCACCCCTGCCTTCTGGAAGAGTTGCGCGGTCTTCTGGACCACCTCCCGCAGCCTGGGCTCGAAGCAGTAGGTGCATCCCACGTAGAAGAGGACCTCGGCCTTCTCCTTGTTCAGGTCCTTGATCCCCAGCTTCTTTGCCCATGTCCAGCGCCGGCTGCGCGGCTGCATCCACACGTTGTCATAGTTGCGGATGGACTCCAGGATGGGGCGATGGCCGGGGAGGGGCGCCACACCGTCCTCGAAGCACTTGACCCGCAGCTCGTGGATGATCTCGTAGACCTCGATCTGGGTCCCGATGCGGCAGGAGAGGTCGCAGGCACCGCACAAGGTGCAGTTGAAGATGATGTGCAGGAGCTTGTCCGTGTATTCGATCCTCCCGTCCAGCAGGGACAGGGCGCAGATGATCTTCCCGCTGCCCGAATAGCTGTGGAAGTTGTACCGGCTCACCGCAGGGCATCCGTAGGAGAACCGCTTGCTCTTGGTGATGGAAAGAAGGGGAATGAACTTGCAGCAGGAGCACCGGGTGCACCTGAGCATGTCTTTTCTGTATTCGGCCAGGGCCATATTCGTTACCTCCCTATCTCAAAAGCAGATCTTTCCGGGGTTGAAGACATTGTTCGGGTCGAACACGCTCTTGATCTTTTGCAGGGTTTCCCGATAGGCGGCCTGCCTTTCGTACACGAGGCGAGCCCATGGATAGTAGGGCCGGGAGAAGAAGGCCCCTGCCTTGAGCAGATCCTGAACCGTGTCCTCCATGGCGCGGGCCACGGCCTCCCTGCGGGCCGGGTTCGTCGGGTCATAGTTCAGGCAGAGCTCCACGTGGCAGCTCGTGCCCTGTACCAGGGGTTGGAGGTAGATCCCCACATCCTGGGCCGCAACGCCCTGTTCGAGAAGGGAGTCCCTGGCAACAGAGAGAAGCTCGGGTGTCCGGTCCAGGGTGGACTGGAAGAGGATCTCCTGGAAGG
>CAZSUQ010001097.1:0-1878 GCA_964609935.1 uncultured Thermodesulfobacteriota bacterium
TTGAACGTCATCTCGAAAAATACCTGACCGTGCTGAATGAATCGCCGATCGGAACCGGCGTCAAGAAGATCCGCCTGGTAACAGATACTGTGGACGACCTGGTCAGAAGGATCGAGCGGCTCATCCGGCTTGAGATGAGCAAGAAGATCCGTGACGGATAGAGCTGAATCATTTCGCCGGTGTACGATTGTCTGTTACCCATCCTCCCTCATGAAGCTTGATGCCTTAATGACAATCGGTTAGAGTACGAATCCGGGCAATCTATGGGAATCGTGCTGGTAAGATTTTGTAAGGCGGATAAATGAAGACTACTGCTGGGATCTGTGAACTCTGCGGCCATCACGTTGCTGTTTGTCAGAAAGCTCATATCGTGGCTGAAGCGGCGAAGGAGCAATCGAACATTCTCATGCTTTGTCCTTCTTGCCACGTCATGTTCGACACTCAGGTGAAACCCAAGATCTTCAAGGCACTCTCTGCTGTCGGAGTGAAGGGCCTCCCTGAATCATGGAGAAAATCGATCTACCAGCAGGCAGCAGAGGCTTCATCCAGATCCAAGGGAAAGTAAGGGGCCTGATGTGGCGAAGAATCAAGCAGCATATCAGGTATACGACAACAGGCAGCATTTCAAGGAAGACACGCAATGGCAACCCGTAAACGACTGGTGACCGCGCATCTCGAAGCTGTTTCCTGGCGGGTGTTCGAGCAATACCCGGATGTGGTCCGCGATCTGATTCGAGGGCACTCTGGTATCTACGCGCTCTTCAAGCGTGGCCGGCTCTACTACGTTGGCCTGGCCAGCAATCTCATGAGAAGGCTGAAGCAGCACCTCCGCGATCGCCATCACGGCTCCTGGGACCGCTTCAGTGTCTATCTGACTCTCGACAACCGGCACATGAAGGAGCTGGAGGCTCTCTTAATCCGCATCTCCTCTCCTCAAGGGAACCGTCAAGGGGGCAAGTTTACCAAGTCAGACAACCTCAAGCCTGAACTGAACCGTCTGATGCGTGAAGATGATGCTGACAAGCGTGCACTTCTACTCGGAGGGAAGGTTCACCGTCAGCGGCGCCGGCAAAAGGGAGCACGAAAAAGAGGATCCGCTGCCCTGGCCGGGCTTCAGGATCGCCGTCGTACGTTACGTGCTGAATACAACGGGGAAGTCTATCAAGCTACGCTTCGAAAGGATGGTCGTATCGGCTACGACGGTGAGCTTTTTAGTACGCCTTCTGCAGCTGCAGCAGCAGTCAGAAAGAGACGCACCGATGGATGGCGTTTCTGGAAGTATCGAGATCCGAAGAAGGGATGGGTGCCCTTGGCTGAGTTACGCCGGTGATCTTGCACGAAGCCGTTAGATGATGATTGGAAATACCCCATGACTGAACCCTACACGATAAGAATCTTTGTCCTGGACGGAGACCCGGAGGGCGTGAAGATTGTCGATCTTCTCAACTGGACCGGCGTCGGTGTGGCTTTCCCTCGCTCCGCATGGCCCAAGGTCAGCGGGCGACCGGAATTCAAGAGAACGGGCATCTATATCCTCACGGGTTCAGCTGAAGGCATGGCTGATGAGCTCCCGACGGTCTACGTGGGGCAAGGCGAAGAAATCCGAGTTCGGATAGAGGAACACTACGCCAACAAGGACTTCTGGGACTGGGGCTATGCCTTCGTCTCAAGCGCGAACGCTCTGAACCGTGCCCACATCACCTGGCTGGAATACGCTCTCATCAAGCGTGCAAAGAGAGCCGAACGTTGCCACCTGGATAACGCCACCCAGCCAAGGGAGCCCAGCCTGTCGGAATCTGAAAAAGCCGACACGGAAGGATTCCTGCACGAGATGCTCCGGATTCTTCCGATACTCGGAGTTCGTGTTTTTGAGAAGCC
>CAZSUQ010001098.1:0-1874 GCA_964609935.1 uncultured Thermodesulfobacteriota bacterium
TCCACCCCATAGGTCTCCATCAGGGGGACCAGGTGTTCCCTCACATCCAGGTCACCGTCATAGTCACAGGGTCGCCAGCCCTCCGAGTAGGCAGGGTGATGATGCGTCACGAAAAGCCACTGAGCGCTCTGGGCCTCCGTGGATGACAGGGTGTCCACGAGCCAGTTGTACGTCTGGCTTCCGGGGTGAATGTTCTTGTTCGTGTCCACCATGACGAAGTAGCTGTTGCCGTGGCTGAAGGCGTAATGATTCTCAGGATCGGGATAGGCGTGGTAGTAGTAGAACCAGGAAGCATCTTCCTCGTGGTTTCCAATGGCAACGTACACGGGGACCTGGAACATCAAGGGTTCCGCAGGCATGAAGAACTCGGTTCGCCAGGAGTCGTAATCCTTTCCGTCCCCGATCTCGTCCCCTGCGTGGAGGACCAGGGCCGGGTCCTCCGCCAGGATGGCATTGGCAACGCCCGAGTGGATGAGCGGGTTGGACTGGGTGTCGCTCAACACGGCAAACCTGAAAGGGGTTGCTTCGTGGACCGCGGTCCGGAAGGTATGGTCCGAGCCTGTGATACTGCCGGAGATCACCCTGTAATGGTAGAGCGTCTCGGGCGTCAGGCCTGTAAGCGTCATCTCGTGCAGGTTCACGAGATCCGGAGCGTGAACACTCTCCCCGTACCCTGATGTGAGCCCGTACTCCACCGTGGAATCCAGGGCATCCCCGGTCTCCCAGACAATGGTTATGGAGTCCTGCGTAGCGGTCTGGAGAAAGGGACCGACCCGTATGGGCTCGTTGCATCCCAGCACGGCGATCATCCCGATCCAGAGACATATCTTTGCACCCGTTTTCATCTCACTCCTCCTCTTTGCTGCAGGCGGGGCACTTGTGAAAGAAAACCATTGTTATGAAAAATATTTTTATCTAAAAAAATGTTTTTGTCAAAATTTCCGCCTACCTTTTGACTGCCGGGAGCTTTCCAGTAAGATGGAAATGAATCGCTTTTGTTTTCAAAATGTTAAAGAAAGAAACCTTTTCAGTGAGGAGAGGATCATGACGGATAACGTTCTGATCGTGTTGTCCTGCGGAACGGACAACCCGAACCGGTCCACCAGGGCGCTCTTTTTTGCACAGCTGGCCAGCAAGCAGGGCAAGAATGTGTCCGTGTTTCTCTTGGATGAGGGCGTCTACCTCGCAAAGAAGGGGATTGCAGACCATATTCAGGCTGCAACGGGTGATTCAGCCGATGATCACCTGACCTATTTAAGGGAGTTTGAGATTCCCATCCTGGTGTGCACGCCTTGCGCCGTTGCGAGAAAGATCACCGAGGAGGACCTGATCGAAGGCTCCAGGTTGGCCACCGGGGATCAGCTCATCGAGCTGTCTTGCAAGAGCGCCGTGCTCAGTTTCTGAGAAGGAATACAGGGAAACCCAATACCACGGCCTTAACAGGCAAACACATGCGGATTATTGGCAGGAACCGGATTCGAAAATATCCGGTGGACCAGGTGACCAGCCGCAACAGCGCGGCGGAAGAGGATCCCCGTGCGGCGGGCTTGAGCCAGGACGACGTGGAGGCCATCTGGCGTTCGGTCACAGGCTGCTACCGGAGGGGGTTGCACCCTGCCATAGGTTTCTGTTTGCGGCGACGCGGCAAAGTTGTGATCGATCGTGCCATCGGCCATGTGCAGGGCAATGCACCCGACGAGCCGAGTCGTGCGACCCGCGTGCCGGTTCGCTACGACTCGCTGTTCAACCTGTACTCGGCGTCCAAGTCGATTACGGCCATGCTCATGCACCTGCTTGACCAGCGGCAGATGATCCACTTGGACGATCCGGTGGCCGAGTACGACAACCAGGTCGACCTGATGAGCGGGGGTGGG
>CAZSUQ010001099.1:0-1870 GCA_964609935.1 uncultured Thermodesulfobacteriota bacterium
CCTGGGAAGAGGCCAGCCGGAACCTCTTTTTTGAAAGAATCTGGTTGATCAACGAGGACGAAAAAACCCTGGGCTTTCCGGAGTATTCGGACCGCCCTTTCCAGCGTGTGAAGGCTTATTACGACACCGAATTCGACCAGGTGGGTGCCTGGTCCTTTCAAGAAGTGGATGTTTACCTGTATCGGCCCCTCTTCAGGGTTCCCGGACTGGAATCGGATGCCTTTGCCCTCAAGTTCGGGAAGGATGACTACCCGTATATCAAGGAATTCCTCATGCCCACTACACGGATCGTCCCGTGCAGAAAGATCACGCAACGGTCCGGAATCCGGATCCCCCTGGACCTGGAGGCTCCGACGAAGGCACTGAAAGTAAGCCTTCTTTTCGAAAAAGGGGAGACCCTTTGCTCTCGCCGGGACCTGTCTGTTCGTTACGTTTTGGACGGCTACGGATCCACACGGAATTATCCGTACGATGAGAACAGCCCGCAACAGAGGGTACAGGACACCCTGGGGGGCTGGGATGGGGAAACGACCCCGAAGATGCTCGAGATCTCCTTTGAACCGGAAGGTGTTGAAGCGGGCCGGATCAACTGCGTGCCCGAACTGTGTTTGAATGAGTTGAGGATCGAAGCGGTGACGGATCAAAAGGGTCGTCTCGCCCCAAAGGGGAGATCCTCCGATCCCTAGAGCAAGGTAGCCTTTTCATGCCTGAAACCCTCCAATACTTCAGTCACTTCTGGGATCTGGACACGGTCCGGGAGGCAAGCCTGCGTCCAGCCCTGCTTCTGTGGATCCTGGCCTTTTGCCTCCTGGTTTTCTTCTATCTGGCCTGTCGGAGGAAACGAATACGATCCAAGGATCTGAAGCGAAGACCCCATCCCCCCTTCTTTCGGAAAACCGATCTTGTCGTGTTTCTCGCCCTTTTTTCCCTCTCCTTCTGCCTGAACGTCTTTTCCATGGAAGATGAATCCCTCTCCTCCATGGAAGGTACCTATATGATGGAATCCGGGCGAAATGAGGGTCTGGTGCAAACCTTTTGCAACGAACACGGTGTCATCAACAGCCACCCTCCCCTCTACCGCTGCTTGAGCCACCTTCTGCTCTTTTTCGGAGACTCGGTCCATTACCTCAGGGGCATTTCTTGCTTCTTCGCAGCGGCGGCAACCGGACTTGCCTATCTGCTCGGCCTGCACTTCCTGTCACGTCCTTTTTCCATCCTTGCAGCGGTCTTGTTCCTCTTCTCCCCCATTCACGTTTATCTGTCTCACAACATCATGCCTTACTCCCTGCTCTCGTGTATTTTGCTGGCCTACTATACGGCTTTCTTGAGGTTTTATCTCCGTCCCACCAAGATCAACACAGGAATCTATCTGTTCACCCTGGCCGCGGGATTGAACTGCCATGCCATCTTCTTTGGGATGCTTCTGCCGCCGTTTCTGTGGGTCGTGCATCAGGTGATAAGGTCTGAAGATCGCCAACAGGCCGTACACCTTTTCTGGAACTACCTGGAAAAGAGTCTACTCGCCTTTTTCTTTCTCCTCCCTTTTGCCTGGCTTCAGGTCGCGCATCTCACCTATTTCACGGATATCTTTCCGAAGATGATGGCCCACCTGGATGTGGTCCCTCATTTGTCCGAACTCCCTGAGCGCATGCACGCCTTTTTTCTACACCTCTTCAGCCTGTTCCTGGGTTTCTTCCCGGCGAGCGGCCGAGCCGGCATTCTTTCGATTCTTCTCTTTTTCTTCTCCAGCCTGCTCGTACTTCGATTTCGCGGATGGGGAACCTTCCTGCTCGCTTCGGGTCCTCTCTACACCCTTCTGATCGAACAATTCTCGGCCTTCACGTATCTCAACCAACTCAATTTCGAAATT
>CAZSUQ010001100.1:0-1868 GCA_964609935.1 uncultured Thermodesulfobacteriota bacterium
CTTGAACAGATGGATATCATCCGGCAGATGGTCCATGAGATCGCGCTGCGCCTCATCGTAGGTGACGTCTTCTGGAAGGAGAGCGTGCCGTGAAAGGATGCGAATCGTGTAGGCGTCGATCACGAACACAGGCCGCTCCGCTGCGTAAAGGAGAATGCAGTCAGCGGTTTCCGGTCCGATTCCCTTGATCCCGATCAGTTCCATACGAAGGTCCTGGGTGGGCAGGCGGAACAGGTGTTCCAGCCTACCCCCATAGCGGTGGAAGAGAACCTGGAGAAATCCCCTCAGCCGCTTTGCCTTCTGGTTGTAATATCCTGCGGGGCGGATGGCATCCTTCAGGGTGTCCGTGGGAAGATTCCACAAAGGTTCCGGGTCCAGGGCGCAGAGTCCTCTCAGGTTGCCCAGTGCCTTTTCAACATTCGTCCAGGACGTGTTTTGTGTGAGGAAGGCTCCCAGGACGATCTCAAAGGTCGTGTCGGCAGGCCACCAGCCTGTGTGTCCATAGCGATGGAGGAGGGCGTCGTAGATTTCAAGCAACCGGGTCTGCATGTTCGGTCCAATCGTGATCTGATTGTCTGTGTGGATCGGGTAATCGTTGGATGTGGCCGTTGAATCATCCTTGTTTTCTGGCAGAGCCTTTAGGTCTTTTCCTGCTTTTCTTGACGGACTTTTTTCCTGGCCCCCTGTTGGACCCGGGGAGTCGTTCGAATACGGCTGCGGTGAGAAGCGGCAGGTTCAATTCATGATGCCCAATGAGTTGAAACCCCCTTCCCCCGAGGCGTACGGGTCGTTCAACCACGTTCACCGTGCTGCGGTAGTGCCGGAGAAAGTCCATGTTGGCCGTGGTGAAGTCTTTGACCTTGTGTCCCTGGTTTCTGGCAAGGCTCAGCGCCTTGAGAAAGACCTCCGGGAGGATCACGGCGGATCCCATATTCAGATAGACGCCGCCTTCCAGCTTTCCCACCAGAGAGACAAGCTGGTGGAAATCGTCCATGGAGGTTTTCCCGATGGCGCTTCCGTCAGCGCTGGGGTGCATGTGGATAATGTCGGTGCCCAGGGCCACGTGAACCGTCAAGGGAATCTTGTGTTCAAGGGCCTGGCAAAGCAGGCTCTGTTGGGCAAAAGGCGCCTTCAGGCTCTTGAGGGCATGTGCCACGGCAAGACCGAATCCCATCCCCGTCTTCGCGCCTGCTTTGACGGCATGGTTGATCAACTCGGCGGTTTCTCCGGCTGAGCCGAATGTTCCCTGATCAAGGGAGGGGGCCACATCCTCGGAGGTTCTCCCCCACATGGCGATTTCCACGTCGTGGATCACACAGGCGCCGTTCAGGACGAGTCCGGTGAGAATCTTTTCCTTCATCCAGGCGATCATGACGGGATTCAGGCCCACCTTGATGACATGCGCGCCAAGACCTGCGAGGACCTGTTTCTTGCGGCTTGATGCAAAGGCGATAAGGTCCGCCAGTGCAAGGAGATCCCTGCCGGCGAGGATGCGAGGGAGCCCGTCGAGGAACTCTCCAACACCCATGCCGGCATGGGGGGGTGAGGCAAAATCCCTGACCGACACCTTGGAATGACGGTCCTTCACCGAAATGGTTTTCAAGGATTTCGGTCCGGATGGTTTTTCAGGCATGTGACCTCCGAAAGGACCTAGGATTCAGAGGGAAAGAGAGCTGCATCGATCCACTCGCACAGGAGGTGTTCCAGGAGAAGAAGTGTTTCCTGGATTCGTGCCGTGCGATTAGAAGAGGAGATGCATATCGTCCGATCAGCCAGTTCTTTCAGCTCGCCCCCTTTGCCGCCGGTCAGGGCCAGGGTTTGGATGTTCAGCTTCTTCGCAGTCCGGACAGCCTCCAGCACATTGGGCG
>CAZSUQ010001101.1:0-1864 GCA_964609935.1 uncultured Thermodesulfobacteriota bacterium
CCACGGAAGTTCTCTGATGAACAATTATAGACCTATCATACTGCTTTACAATAATGAGAATGGCTTACACCCCCTTTGACCCGGAGATTGCTGTTTTCTGCTCTCATCAACTTTTCCAAATCGAGTCTTGAACCTGCACACGTTTCATAGAAGACAGAAGTTGATATGAAACGGGAAGAGTCGAAGGAAGATCTCTCTTCGATACCTTAAACTTGATCAAGGTCCGTATCGTGGCAAGATACTGAACAAGTAGTCCTCTGAAATCCAATCGATATCATTTCGGAATGTTGGGCAAGACCGGGGAAGGACTTTCAGGACAATTCGAATCACTCCGTTCGATCACGTCAACTCAAATCTTGCTTCTCACACCTTAGCACCGCGAACGCACCCTCAACCACCGGGCTCGAAGTGGAGCCGGGACTCGGCCACGTTGGTCACGTCCTCCAGGAAGATGAACTGGGGCCGGTACTCGTTTCTCAGCCAGAGCGGGAACTGGTCCCCGTAGTGCGTCTCCTCGTTGATCTGCACAGGGTTGAAGAGGCCCGCCTCAGGCTGAAGGGCGTTCACGCCCCCGGGGATTACGTTGTAGGCGTTCATGACCCCCTCCTCCATTTCCACCGCCATGCGCATGGCAGGGTCGCTGCGCGGGTTGAAGTTTACCGCCACCTAGGACACGTCCTGCCCGCCTCCTGCGTTCGGCGCTCGAAAGACGATCAAGTTCTGCCCGTGCTTGGAAAGCGGGATGTACCCTTCCGCATTCGACCCGCTCCTGCGGATGTGGGAACTCATGTCCTGGCCGTTGAGAAGAACCTGGAGGCCTGCCGGGTCAAGGCCCGGCTCTAGGGTAATGGAGAACCGGACGCTGTGGGTCGTTACGGGTTGACCTGCTGGGGTGCCAGGACCTGGATGCCCGAGGCAGCCTGTCCTCCACCCGCGCCGGCTTGATCATCGTCTCCGTTGCAACCCTGCAGGCAGAGCACGCCAGCCAGGAAGAGGAGAGCAGGGAAAAGCAGCAACTGCATCGTTCGCGTTCTCTTTGCCGGGTTCATGGTCCCTCCTTGTCTCGATTGCGGGCTCACAGGGGAACAATCGAGATATCAAAAGAACTGAAAGCACTTCAAACTCGTATTTTATTTCGACTTAAAACAAGCGAGTATTCCTGCTGAGGAGACGACATAATATACAGGCTGAATTCCCTCCGGCCCTTGCGCCCATGCCTTGACATTCAATCTCAGGATCCCTTATCCTGAAACATGTCCAAATAAAACGACATTCTGCTTCAAACCATTGGTATAAAATAGTTTTTTCAGTTTTGCGCCCCGGAGAATCGCAATGAGAAACCGAACCTTACTGCTCGTCACACTGGCGCTGGCATTCATCACCACGGATGTGTCTGCCTGGCATTTTTTCGACAGGAATCCGGCGGAGGTGAGCATTCAGGGCCCTCAAGCGATCAATGAACTCGTGGAGATGGGGATCGACATCGACCACGTGGGATGGGACAAGGCCCGGGTTTATGTGACACAGGAGGAGTTCGATGCGCTGGGTGCCGGGGGTTATTCCATCGAGTGGATCCCCAACCAGGCCAAGATCTACCGCGACAGCCTGTGGCAGGCCTCAAAAGACGGCCTGAACCCCATGGCGGAGTACCACACCTATGCGGAGATCACCACCGAGCTCCTGGCCATCGAGGCGGCCAACCCCACGCTCTGCTACATGGAGTCGGCAGGGCAGTCGGTCCAGGGCCGCGAACTCTGGTGGCTCAATATCTCGGACAACGTGGGAACAGAGGAAAACGAGCCCGAGTTTCATTACATCTCCACCATGCACGGCGACGAGGTGGTGGGCATGGAGATGTGCATGT
>CAZSUQ010001102.1:0-1864 GCA_964609935.1 uncultured Thermodesulfobacteriota bacterium
TCTCACCTTTCCTTACGAAACCCTGAAGGATCGCTATCTGCCCAAGGCGGAGGCGAAGCTGCCTTTCACGGTTTCGATCCGTGAGGTGGAGGCGTCTCCGCTTCTCTGGATCCACCTCTCCGGGGTCAACATCTCTCCAAAGGGGAAAGCGAAAAACCCGCTCGTTCACGTCACCACACTCAAGGTTCGCCCTGCCCTGCTCGACCTTCTGCTGGGAAGGCCTGCGCTCCGGATAAAGGCGGATCTGTACGATGGGTTTATCAGCGGAAAGGTCGGACGCAGGAAGGGAGAGACGAGCCTTGCGTTTTCCTGGGAAGACCTCCGACCGGAAAAGCATCCCTATGTGGCCGAGGTCGCGAAAGGAGCCAAGGTCAAGGGGAGCATCGAGGGGGAACTCCAGCTGACCGTCCGGGGGGCCAACTGGCACGGAGGCAAGGGAACCTTTTCCCTGGGGTTGGAGCAGGGGTCGGTCCAGAATGCGCAGGTCTACGGCTTCACCCTCCCGCCGCTGGAGGGGATCACCGGCAAGGGCCTGGTGAACCTGGACCAGCGGAAGGCCACCCTGGAATCCCTGAACCTGAAATCGGATCAGCTGTCCGTCACCCTGGACGGAAACATGAACGTGTCCACCCGCTTGGCCAGCAGCCGTCTCAACCTGAAGGGAAAGCTCAAGCTGTCGGGGCAGCTCGAAAGCCAGTACCAGCCCATGATCGGAAGCTTCCTGAAGAACCAGGATCCCCAGGGATTCTACACCTTTTCCCTGAGGGGAACCTTGGGGAATCCCCGCTTCTCCTTTTAGCCCAACCCTTCCATGTTTCCGCAGTTCTCGCAACGAAGCTCAGGCAGGGTGCGGGTCAACCCGGCACAGGGAACTCAAGGAGAAAACGGGTTCCTTTCGGGGTGTTGTCCTGCACGCGAATATACCCGTTGTGGTCCGCCACGATCGTCTTGACAATGACGAGCCCGAGCCCGGTCCCTCCCTTTTTTGTGGACATGTAGGGATCAAAGATGCGATCCCGTACCGCCGCGGAAAGACCGCACCCGTTGTCGGCAACCTCCAGGACGGCAATGCGCAAAAGGGGTTCGTATCGCGTGCGTATCCAGATCTCACCGTTCTCTTCGGTGGCATCCACCGCGTTGTCCAGAAGATTGTTCAGGACCCTGCGTATCTGGTCCGGATCCAGAAGGAGCCCGGGCAGGCTGTCGTCGTCTTCCAGTTGAAACACCACGGAGCGGTGAGCCTGCCTGTAAAAGGTGAGCACCTGGTGGACGAGCTTGTTCAGATCCGATTGGACGAGTCGCGCATCGGGCATCCTGGCAAACTGGGAAAACTCGTTGACAATGTTCCGCATCCCCTCCACCTGCCGGATGATCGTTGCCGTGCACTCTTCGAAGACCTTGCCGTCCTGTTCGAAGCGATCCCCATAACGCTTTTGAAGCCGCTGGGCCGACAGTTGAATCGGGGTGAGGGGATTCTTGATCTCATGGGCAATCTTTCTCGCCACCTCCCGCCAGGCCGCCGCCCGTTGAGCCCGGATCAACTCCGAGTGATCCTCGAACACCATGACCACACCCATCCATGCACGCCCTTCCTCCTCGAGGACGCTGGTGCGGACCCACAGGCTCTTCGGTTCCTCGTTGATGTTGACCTGAACCTGCTTTTCCAGATTCCCGGTCTGTGTCAGGCTCACTTCTTCGATGATCTCCCGGATGGGCTGCATGGTCTTATGATAAAAGAGTTTGCTGTAATGTCGTCCGATGAAGTCAACCGCCCGGATGGCAAACAGCTTTTCCATGAAGCGGTTGAGGGTCTGGATGCCTCCTTCGGGATCCAGGGAAATTACGCCCGCGCCCACGTTTCGAA
>CAZSUQ010001103.1:0-1861 GCA_964609935.1 uncultured Thermodesulfobacteriota bacterium
GTTACGGGAAAGTAGGAGTAGGGAATGATTTAAATATTTTTCGGTTGGAGGGTAGAGGAATGTGGCGCGGGTAGCACAGACCCGGGACCGTAACCTTTATAAGGCCTCGGGACTTGCCTGGTTCCGTGATCAATCATGAAATGGAATCTTGAGAAGAGTATCGAAAGCGACAGAAACGATCGCTTCAAATCTGAGGGAGAAAGAAAGATAGCTTATATGCTGGACAGCTACGGCATCCGGTACAACTACGAGCAGGGGGTGCTCGTTGAGGACAAGGGAAAACCAAAGATATGGCACCCGGACTTCCATCTGAAGGAGTTCGGGGTCCACATCGAATACTTTGGGCTCGCTGGAAACCGGGAATATGACCGAGGAATCAGGCGGAAGACAACGGTGTATAGAAAGATGGGTATGGCCGTTATCCCGGTCTTTCCCTGGACCTTCTGTGACGATTGGCAGGGCCACATCGTGGACAGTCTGCGGGGAATCCTTGAAAAGCGCATGAAAACCTTGTCCGAAAAACAGGAGAGCCGGCCGAAGCCGGCCCTGGTCTACAGGAGCGGAGACCAGACGAGAGGATACGGGCCTGGCCGCAGCCCGGGTTACCGGTGATCCTGGGACAGGAATATCCCCCCAGGAGGTCAAAAGGGTGAAGAAGGGCCCTGTCTATCCGGACCGATCCCCGCACTTTTCCCTGTATTCCTCGCAACCTCAACATCGAACAGATTCACTTCCTGGTCGCGCTTGTTCTTGGTCTTGCCCTTGTATGTTATCCGCACCTTTTCTCCGATGTTTACATGTTCCATCCGGTCATCGATTACGGCAGAGCCCCATACGAGGAACCTGCCTTTTTCGGTGTCAAGGAAATACCTCGCACTGACTCCGGATTCCTCCTTCGGTTTCTTCTCCACAAACACCCCGATGATCTGTTCTCCTTTTTCTTCCGGTTTCCAGACCTCCGGTTCGGTTGATTTCCATTCTTCCATTTTTATCACCTCGTGTTTGAGGGATTGCTTTTCCCTCACGAGAAGTTGGGGAAAAGCAATCCGGTCCTGGGAGATGACTATGCAACCCATAGGAACTGGCGCCGCGGATTGGGTTACCAATTCGCGGCATTTCTAGATCTACTGGGGGGGGCATTCCTTGAAGGAGGGAACTCTGCACAGGCGAAGAGAAGCAAGGCGGCGAAAAGGCCATAAAGAAATGGGCCGCAAGGCCCATTCATTCGAGAACAAAGAAAAAATAGGAAAAAGAACAGAACAAACAAGATCTCAGAACAGGGAATACCCACCGCCAGGGTATCCTCTTCGCATATGCTCAGCCACAACCTCCTTCATCTTCTCCTCAAAGAAAACAACCAGGAACCGTTCAAGACCCCGTTCGTTCATCCTGATATGCATGTCGATCGTCCTCCAGAACTGATGCTCGAGAAAGTCGCTGAGCGTGCTTCTTCCATCGATGCTGATAACCAGGGGATCCTCCCGCTTCACCTTGACCGGGTTCAGGCATTTTGAGCAGAATGCCAGGTTGTTTTCCTCAGCGTATTCACCTAATGGTTCCTGACAGCGCATGCAGATGCGTGTTACTACCGCAGGGCCATATACGGGTTGTTGTGCAACCCAAACGGCCTCTTGGACCTCAAGCAGATTCTGCATTGGACTCACCCGCAACGTTGCCAATCTCTTGGTTCAGCTGGTCCAGAACGTTGGCCAGATCTCGCAGCTCTTCCGGGTCACACCAGATGCTCTGGTTGTTCCACTCCTTTGTCACTCTGTTGAAGCGTCCATATTGAACGCAGGCCCTGACTCTTTCGACCTCTCGATCGAAGTTTAAGCCGTTGCGCGCCTTGACCAACATCTTC
>CAZSUQ010001104.1:0-1859 GCA_964609935.1 uncultured Thermodesulfobacteriota bacterium
TTCTTTTCCCAATCGGAGCGGTCATCCTCCTGAAAGTATTGAGCAAAAAAAATACAAACAGGTGACGTCCTGACCCAACTTAAACTACAGACTGCCCGATGGGGCGTTCCCCAGCACCTACCTGTCTCAGCCCGGAGGTATTTGAGGTAGCACGCAAAGGCTCAGGCACTCCACGTTTTGAAAGAGAAGAACAAGGAGGCCGTGGAGGATTTGATAGGTCTGGGTTGTTTCACCGAAAAGGGCGGCGAGCATGTCCTCGATGTTCATCAGGCAGATGCAGTCGTCCCGCAATATGGCCTGAGCCTCGGCACGCCTCCAGAAGAAGGTGATGGAAGGCTCGTAGAACAACCCGTACTTGTATACGCTTGGGTTGTCCAGCGGCCCGGCGGCAATGATATCAGGGGAAAAGCGGTAGTCCCGCTCCTGTTCCCAAATCAGGGCCTGCGCCTTCTCCCGTACCCGCCTGGCATCATCAAAGAAGGCTTGCGCCTTTTTCTGCCCCTGATGATCGAGTCCAAGTTCCTGCTTACGGATGAGTACCACGCCCTGGTACAGATCGAACATCTGCCGGGCCCGCAGGCCCGTGACCTCGATTCCCCGGCGTACCTCCATGTACCACTTCCGGGCCATGTCCGGGATTCGGGGTTCGACCGCCTCCGCCCGGCTGATGAAGCCCGCATAGGTGCCTGCCAACTGCTCCAGGAGTTCGAGTTCTAACCCTTCAAAGGCTTCCAGTTCTTCCCGGTTCATCCGGTAAACATCCCGGAACTCTACACGGGTGGGTATGTACCACTCGTTGACCACCCGCGCCCCGAAATCGGTGGTGCTATTGTGCCCGATCAGGTAGCCCATCAATGAATGCTGTTCAGGCGGAGACGGCAGGACCAGGTCCACGAGATCCCGCCTCTGCTCCAGGATGACGTCCTTCAGGAGCTGCTGCATCTCCTCTGCCCCGTGCCCGAAGATCCGCGTGAACCGGTGGAGGTATTCGGTCCAGTCGGCTGTGGCGTCGAAGGTGTAACCCATCATGGCATAATTGCTGAGCCAGTATCCCCACTCCAGCCCGGTGAGGAAATTCACCTGTCCGTCGATACCGCTCCCCTGGAGCCGGTGTAGATCGTTCCAGCGCGCGTAGAGGTACTCCGGCAGGAACAGGGGGACACTGACATCGAAGGTGATGAAGTAACCGGTTTCCGGATAGTAAAGATCCAGGCGCTTTCCCACCTGATCCAGCAGGAACTTCCGCCATGCGGAGAAGTCCTGGTTCCCATATGTAGGGGCCGGCCCATAGAGGTCGTAAAACTGAACCGTGTGCACAGCCACACCCACATTGGGATTGCACAGGCCGGGCAGGAAATTGAAATTGATGTTACCGAAGTTGGGGGCTGTCTGGTTGGTGGTGCAGTGCACCTTCACGGTGAGTTCGGCATCGTAGGCTTCAGCCAGATAGTCACCGGTAAAGTTCATCATTTCGAACTGCTTCACGTCATCCGTGGGGATGAATTCGGCTGCCCCCATTTCCACGTGGATCACATCCCACCCTGCCTCCATGATGCGGTCGAGGTTGGCCCGGAGCTGCGGTTCCCATGGCGCATCCGGATCCGGCACGAGGGGGAAGGCGTTTTCCTGCTTGAACTCCAACGGTGCGTCGATTCCAAGCTTCAGGCCGCGCCGGTGCCCGTAGTCCACGATCTCCGCGGCAAAGGGGATCCAGGTGTCGAGATCCACTGTTGCCAGAAGGGCCCACTCAAAGAAATTCTGCCGGTTGGCCACGAGCCAGTCCATGAACTCCCTGGCCCCGGCAAGATGATCCTCAGAGGCGACAAGCAGGATCAGGACATATTCGTTGGGGTGCTGCG